>CALUMM010000053.1 GCA_944321755.1 uncultured Alistipes sp. | reverse complement strand
CGCAGGCGTTCATCATCAGGATGGCGAACGACATACCCTCGGGATAGGCTCCCCACAGACGGATGAGCATCGTGACGACGCCGATACCGACGGCGAAGATCACGCCGCCCCGGACGGTCATCGGCGAGGTTGAGTAGTCGGTCGCCATGAAGACCGAACCGAGGATGGCACCACCGGCGAGGAGATGGAACAAGGGCAGCTGCCAGAGCATTTCGCCCGACTCGCCCGAGCAGAGGGCCACGAGGAAGGCGAAAAGCGCCATCGTGGCAAGGATCGTCACGGGGATGTGCCACGTGATGACGCGGCGCCAGAGCAGGTAGACGAAGCCGAGGAGCAGGGCCAGCGTAGCGACCTCACCCAGCGAACCGGGCATGTTTCCGATCAGGAGGTTCTGGACGCCGAGGGCATCGGGGCCTGCGATTCCCTGCTTGACGGCAGCCAGGGGCGTAGCGCCCGAGAGGGCGTCGAAGGCACCGTTCTGTACGGGCAGGGGCCAGGTTGTCATCTGCACGGGATAGGCGATCAGCAGGAAGACACGACCGACGAGTGCCGGGTTGAAGGGGTTCTTGCCGAGGCCTCCGAAGGTCATTTTGGCGATGGCGATGGCGACGAAGGCCCCGATGACGACGATCCACCAGGGGATCGAAGCCGGGAGGTTGAAGGCCAGCAGCACGCCGGTAACGACAGCCGACCAGTTTGAGATGGTGAGCGACCCGCGGACGAGGAATTTCTGGATCAGGAATTCGAACAGCACGCAGGCAGCGACCGAGATGGCCGTCACGCGGAGCACGTCGACCCCGAATACGATGGTCGAGACGACCAGTGCGGGCATCAGGGCGATCACCACGTCGCGCATGATGCGGGCCGTCGACTGTGCGGTCTGGACGTGCGGTGCGGGAGCGACAATAAGTTTGTTTGCCATAAGTGTTATCGTAAAATTTAATTTTTCGGGTTAACGTACCGCGGGTTATTTTTTGGGGGCGGCGGCACGGGCGCGGATGCGGCCCATGACGGTCTGTTTACCGAGGCGCACCCAGTCGAGCAGGGGCAGGTAGGCCGGACAGGTGGACTGGCAGCAGCCGCACTCGATGCAGGAGGTGATCATGCGGGCTTCGAGTTCGTCCCAGTTCTTCTTCTGGGTCATTTTCGAGAGGAAGTAGGGTTCGAGTCCCATGGGGCAGGCGGCGACGCACTTGGCGCACTTGATGCACTGGGAAGCCTCCCGGCGGCGGGCATCCTGTTCCGACATGACCGTAATACCCGAGCAGCCCTTCGTGACGGGCGAGTCGAGGTTGACCATTGCGCGGCCCATCATCGGGCCTCCGTTGATGACCTTGCCGGCATTTTCGGGCAGGCCTCCGGCGGCGGCGATCAGAGCCGAGACGGGGGTACCCATGCGCGTAAGGAGGTTTTTGGGCTCCTTGAGGTTCTTGCCGGTGATGGTGACGACGCGCTGGATGAGCGGCATTCCCTTCTGCACGGCCTGGTAGACGGCGAAGGTGGTCGAGGCGTTGCAGACCACGGCGCCCACGTCGATCGGCAGAGCGGGCGGGGGCGGGACCTGACGGCCCGTGACGGCCGCGATCAACTGCTTCTCGCCGCCCTGCGGGTAGCGGACCTTCAGGGGCACGACCTCGATGCCCTTGTATTGGGCGGCGATCTTCGAGAGATGGGCGATGGCATCGGGCTTGTTGTTTTCGATGCCGATGTAAGCCTTATCGACGCCGACGGCCTTCATCAGGATCGTGACGCCGACGACGAGTTCCTCGCCGTGTTCGAGCATCGTGCGGTGGTCGGAGGTGAGGTAGGGTTCGCACTCCACGCCGTTGATGATGACGCATTCGGCCTTTTTCCCGGCGGGAATCGAGAGTTTGACATGCGTGGGGAAGGTAGCGCCGCCCATACCGACGATACCGGCCTCCTTGATTTTGGCGATGATCTCCTGCGCCGACAGGCTGCACTCCTTGACGAGCGTCTCCGAGCGGTCGATACCTTCGGCCCACTCGTCGCCTTCGCGCTTGATGGTGATCATCATCTGGCGCAGGCCCTGACCGTTGGCGACCATGTCGACGGCCGTGACGGTACCCGAAATCGGGGCATGGATGTTCGCCGACATGAAGCTGCCGGCCTCGGCGATGAGCTGGCCCGTGAGGACCTTGTCGCCCTTGGCGACCTTGGCCACGGCCGGGGCACCGATATGCTGTGCAAGGGGGATATTGACCACCTCGGGCAACGGAAGCACCTCGATAGGTTTGGCGCTGCTCAGTTTGTTTTCCGACGGATGGACTCCGCCCATTGGAAATGTCTTCATATCTCTGCTAACGTTTTTTACGATTCATGACTGGGCTCTTTCGTTGCAGCGGGAGCGGTTTTCAGGGCGGCTTTTTCAGCAGCGGGGGCGGCCTTTTCGGCAACCTTTTCAACTACCTTCTCAGGAGCCGGGGCAGCTTTCTCGGCAGCCTTTTCGACTACCTTCTCAGCAGCCGGGGCAGCCTTTTCGGCAGCCTTTTCAACTACCTTCTCAGCAGCCGGAGCAGCCTTTTCGGCAACCTTTTCGACTACCTTCTCAGCGGCCGGGGCAGCTTTCTCGGCAGCCTTTTCGACTACCTTCTCAGCAGCCGGGGCAGCCTTCGGGGCGGCCGGAGCGACCTTTTCAGCAGCGGGTGCAGCCTTCGGGGCGGCCGGGGCGGCGGGAGCGGCTTTCGGGGCGGCGGGAGCCTTGGGCTCCTTGGACAGCGGGTCCATGCCGACCAGCTTGATGGCACCCGTCGGGCACTCGTTCACGCACTTGCGGCAGAGTTTGCACTTCTGCGGGTCGATGTAAGCGAGGTTGTTCTCCACGGTGATGGCGCCGAAAGCACACACCTTCTCACACTTGCCGCAACCGATACATCCGGCCTTGCAGGCCTTCATGACGACGGCGCCCTTGTCCTTCGAGACGCACGAGACATAGACCGCACGGTTCTTGGGCCACTTTTTGCGCAGTTCGATGACCATCTTGGGGCAGGCCTTGACGCAGGCGCCGCAGGCGGTACACTTTTCGGGATCGACCTCGGGGAGACCCGTTTCGGGGTTCATGTGAATGGCGTCGAAGGTGCAGGCAGCGACGCAGTCACCCAACCCGAGGCATCCGAACGCACAACCGGTCTCGCCGACATAGAGCGAAGCGGCGACGGCACACGACTTGGCGCCGTTGTACTCATTGGTCCGGGGGCGTTTTTCGCAGGTTCCGCCGCAACGGACCGTAGCGACTTCGGGCTGTTTTTCAGCCGCGGCCTTTCCGAGGTAGGCTGCAATGGCCTTCATGCAGTCGCCGCCGCCCACGGGGCAGAATAGCTCGGAGATGTCATCGCGCTTGACCAGGGCATCGGCCATACCGCGACAGCCGGCGAAACCGCAACCGCCGCAGTTTGCTCCGGGCAGCATTTTCTCCACCTCGTCGATGCGGGGGTCCTCCTCGACGCGGAACTTCTGGGCCACGAAGTAGAGGATCACGGCAGCGAGCACACCCAACACGCACAGTGTCAGGATCGTGTAAAGTAATACTTCCATCAGATTTTAGTTATTGTAAATTGAATTGTGTGTTCTATTTTGCGGCGGCAGAACCAGAGGGCGACGTAGTAGAGTGCCACGCTGCCCAAAGCGACCAGGACGCCGATCCCGTCACTGGCACCGAAGACCGCCACGGCGAGAACGAGGGCCGCCAACAGGACGACAAGCGCCCCGCCATAGGCCAGCAGGACGGCGATGCGTCCGGTTTTTTTGCGCACGCCGACCGAGACGGCCTGCCCGGGGCGGTAATCCGCGGCGTCGGGGGCAGGAACGACGACGATCTTCTCCTGCGCCT
This sequence comes from uncultured Alistipes sp., assembly GCA_944321755.1. Classification (GTDB taxonomy): domain Bacteria; phylum Bacteroidota; class Bacteroidia; order Bacteroidales; family Rikenellaceae; genus Alistipes. Next base: position 13,046 of record CALUMM010000053.1, on the reverse strand, counting down.
CGGCCATACCGCAGGCCTGACGGGCCTGGCAGGCACCGCAGGCGCTCCGGGAGGTGATCTTCACATGGACGGCGCCCTTTTCGACGCGCTCCACGACGCCTTCGTGTTCGATTATCTCCGGTTCCACGCCTCAGTCTCCGTATTTGTTCGTAAGCGGCATCAGACGTTCGTGACCGAACGAGCACGACGACAAGCGCAGGACGGGCGGGAACTGGAAACGTTTCTTCTCGTTGCGCATGATCATGGAGTGGATCTTCTCCACGACTTCGGAGTCGAAGCCCGCATTGACGATCTCCTCGCGGTGCTGTCCCTCCTCGATCATGCGGAAGAGGATGGCATCGACGACCTCGTAGGGCGGGAGGATATCGCTGTCCTTCTGTCCGGGTCGGAGTTCCGAGGAGGGTTCCTTGGTCAGGATGCTCTCGGGGATGACATTTCCGCGCGTGCGGTTGATGTAGCGGGCGACGTCGTAGATTTCGCTCTTGTAGAGGTCGCCCGTGGGGCTGAAGGCGCCGGCCGTATCGCCGTACAGGGTGCAGAAACCCAGTGCGTTTTCGCTTTTGTTCGAGGAGTTCAGCAGCACGTATCCGGTTTTGTTCTGCAGGGCCATGAGCAGGACCGTGCGGATGCGGGACTGGATGTTCTCCTCCGTGGCATCGAACTCCGTTCCGCCGATGACGGGCTTCAGGGTATCAACCACGCTGTTGTAGATCTCCGAGATGGGGATGACGTTGTATTCGATTCCGAGGTTGCGGGCCAGTTCCTTGGCATCCTCGACGGATTCGTCGGAGGAGAAGGGCGAAGGCATGAGCAGAGCGCGGACATTTTCGGGGCCGAGGGCGTCTGCGGCGATGCAGGCCACGACGGCGGAGTCGATACCGCCCGAGAGTCCGATGGCGGCCTTTTCATAGTTGTTTTTGTGGAAGAAGTCGCGCAGTCCGCAGCGGGCAGCCTCGTAGACGAGTCTGTTTCGGTCGTTGTAGGTCGAAGGGATCAGGATCGGCTCGTACTCGGCCCGGGTATCGAAGATCTGGAAATCCTCCTCGAAGTTCTTCATCATCAGAACGGGTTCACCGCGTTTGTTCAGGGCCCCGGAGGTACCGTCGTAGACGATCTCCGTGGATCCGCCGACCTGGTTGACCATGACGAGGTTCTTGCCCTCGACGAAGGCCAGGTTTCGCATCATTTCATAGCGGTAGATCATGGTACCCTTGCCGTATCGTCGGGCATTGATGGAGATGATGGTTTCGACGGACTTGTCGAAATCGTGTTCGCGGCTGAGGTCGTCGCCGACGATGATCGCGCACTTGTGTCCCTTGATCGTGGCGTATTCATACCCTTTGGAGGGGGCGAGGAAGCCCATTTCGCGGCGTGCGGTAATGTATTTTTTACCGACATAGCGGAGGACCTTTCGATCCTGGATGAGCGCTGCGGCACTGATGGTACCCTGAGCGGTGAGGATCGGGAGTCCGACGATTGCGGCGATACCGTCGCAACAGGAAGCTATTTCAACGAGAGCATCTTCGCAGAGTTCGAGGAAGGTGGTTTTGCGAAAGAGGTCGAATGCCGGAGTTCCGCTGACGGCCTGCTCGGCGAAAATCACCAGATCGGCGTGCCGGGCCTTTGCCTTGTTGATGGAATCGATGATTTTGGAGGTATTGCCGTCGATATCACCGATCGTGTAATTTAGCTGGGCTATGGCTATTTTCATGGCAGTAATTTAAGTCGGAAAAATCCATCGCGGCAAATTTAAGGATTATTTGCAAAAGACGGAAATCTTTTCGGTGTTAATAAATTCACATTCGCGACTTTACAAAAATCTTTAAAAACAAAAAAGAAGCCGAAACGGGACTCCGGAGTTTGTCGGAATCCCGTTTCGGAACTTATTTTTTCATTTCGGGCACAACCCGGGACATTTTGCGCGAGGGCCAAGGTCTCCGGCGGCGGTTTCACCGTCTGGCTCCAGTCCGGTTTCACAGCCCCCTCCGGACTGCCCCAGCCTCTACAGCGTCTCTGCTCCCTTCGGGCGGTTCCAGTCTCCACGGGTTCTTCCCCCTCGGACGGCCACGGGCTCTACGGCTTCTCTGCCTCCTCGGTCCCTACTCCTCCCCCTTCGGACGGCCCCGGGCTTTGCGGCTTCTCTATCTCTCCCCTTCGGGCGGTTCCAGTCTCCACGGGTTCTTCCCCCTCGGACGGTCACGGGCTCTACGGCTTCTCTGCGCTCTCGGTCCCTTCTTTCTTGCCCCCCCTCCGGACGGTCCCCGGTCACCCGGCCCCGGGTTACTCCTGGGCGGCCTCGGGATCAGCCACCAGAATGCGGCCGCAATACTCGCAGACAATGATCTTCTTGCCCTGACGAATATCGACCTGACGCTGGGGCGGGATGCGGTTGAAGCAGCCTCCGCAGGCATCGCGCTTGACGGTCACAACAGCCAGACCGTTGCGGACATTGCGCCGGATCCGGTCGTAAGCGGACAGCAGACGCTCGTCGATCTTGGCCAGCACACGTTCGCGCTGCGCCTCGTACTCGGCGACCTGGGGAGCCGTTTCGGCCTCGATTCCATCGAGTTCGGCCTTCTTGGCGGCGAGGTCCGCAGCGCGCTCCTTCGAGAGGTTTTCGGCCTCTTCGAGCTGGAGTTTCTTGCCCTTGATCCCCGCAGCGTACTCTTTCAACCGTTTTTCGGCCAGTTCGATCTCCAGTTCCTGGTATTCGATCTCCTTGGAGATGGCATCGAACTCGCGGTTGTTACGCACGTTGTTCTGCTGCTCCTTGTAGTTGCCGATCATGATTTTCGCCTGATCGACCTCGCGTTTACGCTGTTTGGTCAGCGCGTTGAGCTCTTCGATCTCGGCATTGACATGCTCGATGCGCGTGGTCATGCCGGCCATTTCGTCTTCGAGGTCCTGCACCTCAAGAGGCAGTTCACCCTTTACCTTGTTGATTTCGTCGATCTTGCTGTCGATCTTCTGCAACTCGTAGAGAGCCAGAATCTTCTCCTGCATCGAATAATCAACGTCGGCGGTTTTCTTTTGCGTTGCCATATATGTATTGTATAGTTTAGACTCAGAGCAGATAATTCACCGGATTGCGAGAGCGCTCACTCTTGCGGACCGCAAAGGTACGTAAATTTTTCGACAAAACGTCAAATAAAAGTTGAATTGCGCAATATTCGCTTTCAAAATGGCCTATATCCGCTACAATGAGCCCCTTATCGGGAGTCATGAAGTCGTTGTACCTGAGGTCGGCGGTGATGTAGAGCCCGGCTCCGGCGCGGAGCGCGTCGGGGATCAGCGAAGCCCCGGCCCCGGTGCAGAGGGCCACGCGCCGCACTTCGGAACGCGCTATGTCACTGTAGCGTATGGCGCCCACCTCAAGCCGTTTGCGGATAAAGCGCAGAAATTCCAGGGGATCAACGGCTTCGGGGAGTTCGCCCACGACTCCGAACCCGACGTCTTCGGCAACGGGAGAGGGTTGCAGCAGGCGGAGGTTCCCGATTCCGAGCATCTCGGCCAGGCGCCAGCTCATGCCGCCGGGGGCGCTGTCGAGGTTGGTATGGCAGGCGTAAAGGGCGATGCGGCTGCGGATGGCGCGTTCGACGCAGCGCTGCACGGGATCCGCCGAATTGAAACGCTTCATAGCGTGGAAAACCAGCGGGTGATGGGTAATCACCATGTCGCAGCCCTCGGCTTCGGCCTCGTCGAGCACCTCCTCGGTGACGTCCACGGCCAGCAGGGCCCGGTGCACCTCGTCGTCCGCACGCCCGACCACAAGCCCCGCATTATCATAGGATTCCTGCCACCCAAGCGGAGCAAAACGTTCGATAACGTCGGTTATTTCTCTGATCAACATAGCAATAAGGGAATTCGTAAAACAACTGTCTGCCCACTCCCGGCCAGCGCCGGATCAGAAAAGCGACTGTTCGTAGAAGGCAAAGAGCTCCTTGTTTTCGACCTCCTCCTTCTTGCGGCGGGGTTTGCGGGCGCTCTGGCGCGTCGGTTGTCCGGGCACCGCCTCCGGGCTCTCGGGAGCGCCCGGGCCCGATTCCGGAGCGGTTTCCGCATCCGGCGTCTCGTCGATCTTCACCACCGCCCGGGCCCGACGCCGACGGACCGGCGTTTCGGCCGCCGGTTCCGCTGCCAATTCCGCTGCCGGACGCTCCGACGCTTCACCGCCGGAGAGCGCTTCGCCCCCCTCGACAAGCTCCCCCACCCCGGCCTTCAGCTCCTCGCGGACCTCGACCAGCAGCGACCGGATCCGCTGCAGGCGCTCCATCAGTTCCGTGTCGCGGCCGACCGCCGTGACGGCATTGCCTTTCCGCAAGGCCTTCTTCGCCCCTTCGAGCGTCATACCGCACTCCTTGACCAGATGGTAGATCATTTTCAGGTGCTCGACATCCTGCGGCGTGAAGAGCCGGTTGCCCTTCTTGTTGCGCTTCGGACGCAGGATCGAAAACTGAGACTCCCAATGGCGGATCAGCGAGGTGTTCACATCGAACATCTCGGCCACTTCGCCCATCGTATAAAAAATCTTCTCGGCCATATCTATTGTTTCATGATTCGCAATGAGTTGGGATAGAGGTTGTTCACCCTGTTCCCGATTCGTTTGGCAAAACCCAGCCCCCGGCCCCGCACCCCGACGAGGCTCATCCCTTCGGCCAGCCCCGCGGCGGCAATCTCCTGACGCCGCAGGTACCGAAGCGCCTCCGCTTCATCCAGCTCGGCCATCGGCACGGCATCGCGGTTCAGCTCCGGGCAGAAGGCCAGCGCCGGATCGGGTTTCAGCACCCCCTTGAAGAGCTGGCCCATCGCCACCCCCGAACAGATCACCGGCAGCGCCTCGGAGAGTGTCCGCACCGCCTCGAACTGCGCCTCATACCAGGCGTAATTCGTCTCCCCCACCGTCGCAAAGTGCATCCGCTGCGGTTCGCGGAGCCAGCGGGAGAGCTCCGCCGCGGTTTTCCGGTCCACCGCGGCAAAGAGCGTCCGCCGCGGTTTCGGGGTCCGCGTCCGGCCGTCGGCATCCGCCGACTTGCGCGCCACGGCGGCGAAGAAGCCCTCGCCGCACGCCCGGTGGGGATAGAAGCGGAAGGTCCGGAAAGCCCCGACCCGTCCGCAGACCACACCCCACGACGCCTCCACATCGACCGGATCCGCTTCTGCCGCCTCATCGCCAACCCGGGCAAGCAGGCGTTCCAGCGAACCCTCATCCTCGTCGCGGTTGAAAGTGCAGGTGCTGTAGAGGAGCAGCCCGCCCGGCTTCAGGGCCCGCCACGCCTCGCGCAGGATCTCGTCCTGACGCGCCGCACAGAGCCGCACGTTCGCTTCGCTCCACTCCCCTCGGGCCGCAGGGTCCTTGCGGAACATCCCTTCGCCCGAGCAGGGGGCATCCACCGCCACGACGTCGAACCACGCTTCGAAATCGCCCAAAGGTCCTGCGTCACAGCACGTGACGGCCACATTGCCCGTGCCCCACTTGCGCACGTTGTCGGCCAGCACCGAGGCCCTGCGGCGGTCGATTTCGTTGGCCACGACCAGCCCCTCCGGACCCACCAGCGAGGCGTAGAGCGTCGTCTTGCCCCCCGGAGCCGCACAGAGGTCCAGCAGCCGGGCGCCCGGTGGGAGCGCACCCTCCAGCAGGTGTCCCACGAACTGCGACGAAGCCTCCTGCACATAGTAGGCTCCGGCATGGAAGTCGGGATCGAACGTAAACGAGGGGCGTTCGGCGAGGTACCACCCCTCCCGGCACCACGGAACCCGGCGTTCGGGCTGCAGATTGGGGAGCTCCCCGCACGGGAACTCACCGGCCGATCCGCCCGGGATCTTCGCCGGGTTCAGCCGCACGGACGTCGGGGCCTCCGACTCCAGCGCCGCGCAAAGGGCCGCACCCTCCTCCGCCCCGAGGTCCCGCAGGAGTCGGGCCGTAAACGCTTCGGGAAGCATCATCGCTGCTCCCGGGCTTTGAGGGCGTCGAGACGGCTACAGATCCGCTCGAAAACCGCCGGGTCCGAAACGAAATCCTCGTGGTCCTTGTCGATGACCAGCACCTCCCCCTCGTAGATCGTGTCGATCCAGTGGTTATACTTGTCGTTCAGCCGTTTCAGGTAGGATTCGTCGATGTTCATCTCGTACTCCCGGCCCCGCTTGCGAATCTGCGAAATCAGCGTCGGAACACTCGCCTTGAGGTAGATCAGCAGGTCCGGCTGCGGAATGAGCGACGTCACCAGCCGGAAAATCTTCATGTAGGTTTCGATGTCGCGCGTCGTCATCAGACCCATTTCATGGAGGTTGTCCGCAAAGATATGCGCATCCTCGTAGATCGTCCGGTCCTGGAAGATCACACCCGACTCGCTGTCCGAAAGCATGTCCATCGTCTGTTGGATCCGGCTCCCGAGAAACGAGATCTGCAGGTTGAACGCCCAGCGGTTCATATTCTCGTAGAAATCGCCGATGTAGGGGTTGTCGCACTCCTCCAGATAGCATTTTGCGGCGTAACGCTCCGTCAGCATCTGCGTCAGCGTCGTCTTGCCGCTCCCGATATTTCCTGCAATGGCTATGTACATGGGCCTGAAATTTAATGAATATCTTTATCGTGTCAGCATGGCGGCAGTCTGTCCCGTCCGCCCGGGGCCCGGATTTCCGGCTCCTCCCCTGCTATTGTCTGCCATCAATCCCCGCAAAGGCCTTCACGTCCTCGATGACCCGCCGGTCGTTCATCAGACGCGGAACCTTGTTCTTCCCGCGGGCCCGCATCCACGCCAGGAAACGCCCCCGCTCCAGCCGGATCAAACGCTGGCGTTCGAGCGTCGTGCGCCGCTTGGCGTCGTAATCCGAATTCACCGCCCGCAGCTCCTCGTCCAGTGTCGCGGCAAACGCCTCCAGGCTCTCCGGCTCCCGGTCGAACTCCACCAGCCACTCGTGGGCGCCCCGTTCGTGCAGCGACATGTAGCACGGCGCGACCGTATATTCGCTCACCACCGCTCCCGTCTTCCGGCACGCCTCCGCAAGCGCCCGTTCCGCGTTGTCGACAATCAACTCCTCACCGAAAACGTTGATATACTGTTTCGTGCGGCCCGCAAAGCGGATCCGGTAGGGGTTCGTCGAGGTGAACTCCACCGTGTCGCCGATCTCGTAGCGCCACAGGCCGTTGTTCGACGTGATTATCAGGGCATAAACCTTGCCGCACTCCACCCCTTCGAGCGGGACGATCTCGTCGCCGTGGCGGAACTCGAAGAAGGTCCCGTAGTCCAGCATCAGCAGCATGTCGCTGCGCGCCGGATCATCGGCCAATGCAAAAAAGCCCTCCGAAGCGTTGTAGGTCTCCATGTAGTGCATCCCCGCCGAAGGGATCAGTTCCTCGAACGAACGCCTGTAGGGCGTAAATTCAACCCCTCCGTGGGCGAACATCTCCAGGTCGGGCCACACCTCCAGCAGGTTCCGCTTCCCGGTGTACTCCAGCACCCGGCGCATCAGCGCCAGATTCCACGACGGAACCCCCGCAAAGGCCGTGATGTGTTCGCCCGTGCATTCGCGGCAGATCGCCTCGCACTTCGCATCGAAATCCGGCAAAATCGCCGTCTCGATCCGCGGAGCCCGGAACCAGCCGCTCCAGAACGTCGTCTCGTGGATCAGCAGCGCCGAAAGGTCCCCGACCAGATTGCGACCCTCCCGCACGCACGAACCGCCCAGCGTCAGCGTCTTGCCCTCCAGGACCCGGCTCTGCGGGTAGTTCCCCGCGTAGACCGTCGCCACGTCGCGCATTCCCAGCGTGTGATTCCGCCACAGCGACTCGCGCGTCACCGGAATGTATTTGCTCCGGTCCGAAGTCGTCCCCGACGAGCGCGCAAACAACGTCACCCACCCCGGCCACGTCACATTCCGGGTCCCTTCGCGCATCCGCTCCACATAGGGTTTGAAACGCTCGTAGTCGAATGTCTCGACCTGCGTCTGGAACTGTTCCACGGTACGGATATGCCGCAGATCGTAACGTTCCCCGAACTCCGTACCGCGGCCCCGACGCAACAAGTGGCCGAACATCCGCATCTGCGTCTCGACCGGATGGCGGCGAAACCGGTCGATCGACCGCTCCCGCTGCGAAAACCACGCTCTGAGTATGCTGTTTCGTAAAGACATCTTTTTCCAACATTCGGCGGAGGCCCGGTACCCGCCCGGACCGTATCCGCCAGCATCGGTCCCGCACTCCGTTCCTCTGTTTTTTCGACAACCAACCGATGTGCGGCACCCGCCCCGGAAGCATCCGCCCCGGAAAGACACGCCCCCGTCAATTAAAATAGTAGCCCACCTTCCCTACCGAACCCGGCATGGCAAAAACCACTACCCGGTCGTAAGGGTTGATCTCCATGTTGTCCACCGCAATGAAAACCTTGTCTCCCCGCACAATGCCCCCGATGATCGTATCCTCCGGCAGACCCAGATCCTTGATCCGCGCCTTCGTCGCCGGAGAGTTCGGCTTCACGATGAACTCCAGCACCTCGGCATCGCTCCCCGTCAGGCACTTGATCGCCTGCACGTCGGTCGACATCGTGAACCGGAAGATGTTCGATGCCGTTACCAGCTTCTTGTTGATGATCGTGTCGATGCCGATCGACTCCGCCAGGTTGATGTAGTTCAGGTTCTCGACCTCCGCAATCACCTTCTTCACCCCCATCCGCTTGGCCAGCATCGCCGCCAGGATGTTCGTCTCGCTCCGACCCGTGACCGCCACAAAAGCGTCCATGTTCGAAAGTCCCTCCTCCATCATCGCATCCGTATTGCGGCCGTCCTCGTTGATGATCAGCGTCTTGTCCAGCATCTCCGCCAACCGGTAGGCCTTCTCGGCATTGTAGTCGATGAGCTTGATGTTCACCTCGTCCTGCAACTCCATCGCTACCCGGATCCCGATCCGCGAACCGCCCAGGATCATCATGTTCCGGATCTCGATGTTCGACTGACCCGAAAACTCCATCACCTCATGGACCGCATCCTGACGCGCAATCACGTAGATCACATCCCCCTCCATGAACTCCTCGCCCTCCCGCGGAATGATCGTCTGACCTCCGCGCGTAATGGCCACCGTCCGGTAGCTCAGCGGCGTCGGGTCGTCGTCAAAGCCCGACAGCACACGCCCTACCAGCGGCGAGGCCGGCTCCAGGCGGAAAACCACCAGCGAGAGTTTCCCGCTCGAAAAATCCACGTACTCCGTCGTCGAGGTGTGGCCCAGCAGGTTGATCACCTCCCGCGCCGCCACCTTCTCCGGATAGAACAGGTAGTCGATGCCCATGTCGATGAACATCTCCTTGTTGTTGGGCTCCAGGTATTCGTTGTTGTCGATGCGCGCGATGGACTTCCGCGCCCCGAGTTTCTTGGCCAGCATCGCCGCCACGATATTGTCGTTCTCCTCGTGGTTCACGGCGATGAACAGGTCGCATTTGCGGACCGCCGCCTTGCGCAGCACCGCGAAGGTCGTAGAATCCCCCTCCACGGTGATCACGTCGGCCAGGGCCCCCACTTCGGCCAGCAGCTTCTGATCGCTGTCGACCACCGTGATGTCGTGTCCGTTTCCGCTGAGCATCCGCGCCAGATGGCTCCCCATCTCCCCGGCTCCCGCTATGACGATTTTCATACGCGCCTCCGAATTAAATCCGCATTCAATCCGCTGCCCCTCAGCACGGTACGGCTTCCTAACCCTACCGGCCGGGCAACATTTTTGCAATTTATCCTACAAATATATACATTTGTCCCCGAAAGCCAAAATTTAAACACGCAAAAACCTGCCCCGCCATGCCCGCCTGGTTAATCGTCCTGCTCTGCGCCATCGCCGCCGTCGCCTTCTTCGTCGTGGGAATGTCCCTCACGCTGATGATCAAGGGGCACCATATCGACTCCGAGATCTCCACCAACAAGGACATGCAGCGCCTCGGCATCAAGTGCGCCGTGCAGGAGACCCGCGAGGCCGACGGTTCGGCCGAGTGCTCCGACACCCACACCGCCGCAGGGTGCTCCGGCAACTGCGGAGCCTGCGACATCGAGCACAAGAGCGCCCGATAGCTCCCGGGCTATCGACAGCCCCGCCCGCCCGGCACCTCCCCAGCCGTCCGCCCCCCGACCGTCCGATCCCTCCCCGACTGTCCGATCCCTCCCGGCCGCCCGACACCTCCCCGACTGTCCGATCCCTCCCGGCCGCCCGACACGGTTCTCCGCTCCACGAAAAATCCCGGCATCCGCATCGGACGCCGGGACCTATAATATAACAGAAGTGCTCTGCCGCCCGCTCAGAACGGGCAGAACTTCGACCGGCAGTGGAACCACGGATTGTGCAGGTCCTCCTCGTTGTAGCGCAACTCCCCGTCGTCGGGCAGCGACCGCGTCGTGCCGCCCGCTTCCGAAAGAATCAGCTCCCCGGCCGCCGTATCCCATTCATAGGTGTGGGTCGTGCGCACGTAATAGTCGACCCGGCCCTCGGCCAGCAGGCAGAACTTGTACGAACTCCCCTGCTCGACAACCTCCAGATCCGGGTAGCGCTCCCGCAGGCGCGCCACGTGTTCGTGCGTCTCGGGGGTCTGGTGCGAACGCGACAAAGCGACCCGAAGGTGGTCGTGGTGCGCCTCCGAGGCCAAAGGAAGCGGCGTCCAGTCCCGCACGATCTCCTCGTAGGTGTAATCCGCACCCGCATCGGGCACAATCCGCTCCTTGAGGTAAGAACCCGAATCCCGACCCGCAATATACATCTTCTCATAATAGGGAACGTAGATCACCGCACCCATGCAGACGTTGTTCTCCATCAACGCAATGTTCACCGTGAACTCGTTGTTCCCCTTGATGAACTCCACGGTCCCGTCCAGCGGGTCCACCAGCCAGTAAAGCTCCCAGTTGCAACGCTCCTCGTAACGCATCTCACGCCCCTCCTCCGAAAGAATCGGAATCCGCGTCGGCCCGAGATACTCCCGGATCGTCCGGTGCGCAACCCGGTCGGCCAGCGTAATCGGGGTCCGGTCGTCCTTCAGGCTGATATCGTAGTCGTCGAGATTCTTGTATACTTGCATGATCGAGGCTCCGGCTCTGACGGCCGCATTGAAAAGCGGCGGCAACAGATACATGCGCACCTTGTCGTTGATCATCGTCACTCGTAATTTTGAATCGGATACTTGTATTGCCATCGTAAAGGTAACAAGAATTTATGAGACCGGAAAATTTTTCGAACCTCAACACCCCTCTTCCCGTCAAAGAGTACAGATTCGATCCGAAAATCGCCACTCCCTCCCGCCAAAACCGTGCCCCGGACACCCTCCCCAGATTTTTTTCCGGTTTCTGTATGGTTTCTCGAAAAATATCCCTATATTTGCAACCCGAATTCATTCAATTACACGTAGAATGTACGTAATCGTAGAGATCGCAGGTCAGCAGTTCAAGGCTGAAAAAGGTCGGAAACTTTATGTTCACCGTCTCCCGGGCGAAGAAAATGCGTCCGTAAGTTTCGACAAAGTCCTGCTCACAGACAACGACGGTCAGGTCAAGGTCGGTGCACCTGTTGTAGAAGGCGCCGCAGTAAAGTGCAAGATCCTCAAGCATCTGAAGGATGACAAGGTTCTGGTTTTCAAAAAGAAACGTCGCACCGGATACCAGAAGTGCAACGGACACCGCCAGTACCTTACCCAGATCCTCGTGGAAGAAATCGTTGCATAAACCTTTAAAAACTGAAGCATCATGGCACACAAGAAAGGTGTAGGTAGTTCGAAGAACGGCCGTGAGTCGGAAAGCAAGCGACTCGGCATCAAACTGTTCGGAGGTCAGTTCGCAAAGGCGGGCAACATCATCGTTCGCCAGCGCGGAACGGTGCACAATGCCGGGGAGAATGTCGGCATGGGCAAGGACCACACGCTCTTCGCACTCGTAGACGGAACCGTCGAGTTCTGCAAGAAGGGCGAAGGCAAATCGTATGTCAGCGTAACCCCCCTGAGCGAGTAATCCCTCTCGCGGGAAACGCCCCAACTTCACAAAAGGGCCCCCTCGCAGTTGCGAAGGGGCCCTTTTCGTTTCGGTCCAGGGACGGACCTCTCCGAAAATGCCGCGCCTCGAAAACGCCGGGGAGGGGCAGACAGCACCGCCAGCCTCCGAAAAACGCCGTCTTCCCGAAAAACGCCGCCCCCACGAAAACGCCGGGGAAGGGTCGAACGGCACCACCAGCCTCCGAAAAACGCCGCACCCCCGAAAAGTGCCGCACCCACGAAAACGCCGCCTCCCCACAACGGGAAAGCGGCGTCACGGGATCACTCCGGGATTCCGAAAGCCCCTATTCGGCTGCCGGCGTACCCCGGAATTCGGCAACCACCTGCCCGCCGTCGAGCAGCTTCAGCTCCGAACCCTTGATTTCATAGCTGTCCACCCCGTCGAGCATCCGCACGAACGAATCCTCGTACTGCATCTCCGGGCAGGCCATCCGCGTCATGCCCAGCGGACCCATCTTCAGGCTCTTGCCCGCAAGCGCGTATTTGCCGAAGAAGCGGTTGCAGTTGGTGCGTCCGGCCACCAGCGTATCGGCGGCATTGAACTCCAGCGTGAAGGCATCCTCCTCGGCATCGACGGCCGAAGCCGGAATCGACTCCATTCGGGCGAGTTTCCACGTGGTACCCTCCAGCGGCAGCTCCTTCTGCGAAGAGCCTCCGCACGCGGTCAGGGCGAAAAGCAGCGTCACGGCTGCAAAAATCCGATTCATCATCTCTCTTATTAATTATTAGGTGTTGTCTCTTCTTAATTAGCAGTCGTTGCCTTCTGCTCGACTATGTGTTGTCTCTTCCCCCGGAACTCTCAAAAGCCGCGCCAAAAAACAGCCCGGCATCCGGATTCGCAAAGATAACCAACAGAATCGGCAAAAACAATCCCCCGAATGGCAAAAAGCCCCTTTCCGCGGATTTCCCCGCAAATAATCTTTGCACTTGTCGCATTTTTTCTTACTTTTGCATCGTTTTCCCCAGAAAACGGTCCCGTAGCTCAGTTGGATAGAGCAGCAGATTTCTAATCTGCCGGTCGCGCGTTCGAGCCGCGCCGGGATC
>CALUMM010000052.1 GCA_944321755.1 uncultured Alistipes sp. | reverse complement strand
TGACGCACTCCGCCTCCGGGATTCTGCTGTGCGAAGTCGGCATTGATATCGAAGGTCCATTTCTCGGCTCCGGTCTCGACGTCATAGGCTTTCAAGGCCGTGTCGTAGGCATCGGTGGCCGTTTGGTCGGCCCACATGTAGACGGTCTTGCCGTCGGGCGACATGGCCGGCGACAGGGTGTTCTGAACGGCGCCCAGCAGGGGCTTCTGCCAGAGGATGCTCACCAGGTCGGCGGGGTCCATGACCAGCAGGTCGTGCGAGACGGTGGAGGTGTTCCCCTTGCTGTCGGTGATTGTCAGCGTTACGGTGAAGCTGCCGCTCGTCGTGTAGGCGTAGCGGGGATTCTGCTCCGAGGAGACCGACTCGTCGTTCTCACCGAAATCCCACTCCCATTTGGTGATGGAGGCGCCTTTGGCAGGTTCCGAGCGGTCGGTGAAGGTAATCTCCTCCTGAATGGTGGCCTTCTCCGTCGAGAGGTCGAATGCGGCGTGAGCCAGCTCGCTGTACGGGGTTTCGACTGTGATGGTTTTCATCACGGAGGCGAAGGCGCCCTGGGAGTCGGTTACGACAAGCCGCACGGTGAAGGTTCCGGTCTTTTCGTAGGCATAGGTGGGGTTCTGCTCCGAGGAGACGGCCGAGGTGTTCTCGTTGTTTCCGAAGTCGAAATTCCAGGCCCACTCCACGATCTGCGTGCCTTCCAGAGGCACGGAACGGTCGGTGAAGCGGACTGTTTCGCCGCGTTCCACGGTGGTGGCGCTCATCTCGAAGTCCGGTTCCGGAGCTGTTTTGTAGATGGTTTCGTCGGGACTGCACGCCGTGGTGGCGGCCAGTGCCGATGCGATTAAAATTCCGAACAGAGGTTTCAGTTTCATATCGAATAGCAGTTTTTTTGATTTTTTGTTACAGGTCCATTCCGTAGATGCCCAGCGAAGGACCTCCGCCGGCCGTGTATCCGTAGCTGCGTCCGTCTTCGAAGCGGGAGATCCAGAAGGCGTAGAGTTCGCACGCTTCGGTTACGAAGCGGATCCGGATGGTCTCGCCTTCGAGTGATGCGAGCGAGTCATTGCCCGACCAGGAGATCCGCATTGCGGTCCCGTCTCCCGAGAGGGGTCGGCAGTCATTGGCCGAGAACCCTTCGATCGGGACACCCTCTTTGTCGAGGATTTCGACCCGCAGCGAGGTCCCGATCTTCGCGTTGACGTAGAGGTATTCGCCGGTGAATTTCAGCGGTTCGGTGACGAGTTCTCCGGTGCCGTTCATCGAGGCGAATCCGTCGCGGCGGAGCGTGGCGAGACCTGTGGAGACGATCTCCTTGCCGTCGTTGCCGAAGCGCCTCCCGCTCAGGTAGAAGTAGAGCCTGTCGCCGACGATCAGCGGCGATCCGACGGCCGATTGTAGATTCCCGAAGTTCCAGTCGGCGGCGTTGTCGCTCACGGCGCAGAAGGGCTCGAAATCCTCGCGGTGCCAACTCCATCCGTCGCGGCTGTAGCCGAGGAGCAGCTGGTTGCGCTTGATCACGCCGTCGCGCGAGCAGATGTCGTTTTCGGGTCCCGACCAGACGGAGAAGGTACCCAGCAGGATGCTCTCGTAGGCGATGGCATCGAGGTTGTAGATTGCGGGCCGGACGTCGGGATAGTCGGGATGGATGGGCTCCGAGGGCCAGGGTCCGAACCAGAAATCCTCCAGGTCGGCCGTGGCAAGCCGGTTCCCGGCTGCGGGATCGGCATTTTCGACGTAGTCGCGGGCCCGTACGAGATTCGAGGCGTCGACCCGTACGTTGTGGCGCATCGACCATGCCCAGACACCGCGGAACGGGTTGTGGAAGACCGTCGAGCGGTCGGCCACCGATCCCGATTCGTTCTGTTCACGCCATGCCTTGCCGTCCGAGGAGGTGAGGTAGTGGTACTTCCAGTTTCCGGCTCCTCCGTAGACGTTGAACATGCGGTAACGCTGGGATTCGTTGTCGGTCTGTTTGTCGATCCATACCGAGTTGGAGTCGCGCTCCTTGCCGCGGTGCACGATGTTCGTGCCGGCGACGACGTTGAGCGAGGGGCGGGTCCAGGTGATTCCGTCCGTCGATTCGGCGTAGCACGTCACGATGTTTCCGTCGCCGTAGGTCTTTCCGCCGGCCATGTACCACATCTTGAACTTCGCGTCGCGTTCGTCGTACCATACTCCGTCGCTGAACGGTGCGGCGGATCCGCCTCCCGTGGCGTAGTATTCCCACTCCTTTTCGGGCGTCAGCACGGGATTGGCCGCATGGTATTCCGCGCGGTGCCATTGCCGCTGCAGGGTCGTCGAGGAGATGAGAAAATCATCGACGAAGAGTTGTCGGCCGATCGAGATGTCGATGACGGCGGGTTTCGCATCCAGATAGAAGGGCGACATGCCGTCGTAGACCTGCGAGGTCGGGACTTTCGGGGGCCATACCGCGGGGAGTTCGATGCCGTTGTAGAGCATCCGGGCCTCCGGGTCGGGATTCGGGAGATCGGGGGTTTCCCCGGAAGGCGTGTCTGGACCGGTGCCGGGTTCCGGATTCTCCTTTCCGTTGTCACCGCTGCCGCAGGCGAACGCAAGGATCGCCATACAGCCGATCAGTACCTTTTTGTAATCGATCATGTTTTCGGATGTTTATTGTTCAAGGGGAACGTCTATGCCGGAAGGCGAGAGCCCGGGGCCTCCTCCGGCGGTGTAGCCACGGCTTTCGCCGCTCTGCCAGGGTGAGAGCCAGAAGGCGTAGAGATCACCGTCCGTCATGGTGAAGCGCAGCCTGACGGGCTTTCCGCACCACTTTTTCAGGTCGCCGACGTAGCGTTTCGTGGCGTTTTCGGCGGAGATCTGCGGCAGTCCGGCTTCGAGGATCCGGCCGTTGGCGTCGAGGACTTCGATGCGGAGCGACCCCCGGACGTCGGCATTGACGAAGAGGTGGCGGCCGTCGAAACGGATCAGTTCGGTAGTCAGTGTCCGGGGTTCCGATCCGGCACGGCGCGAGACGAATCCGTCGCGGCGGAGGGTGGCCAGACCCGTGGAGGTGTAGCTGTCCCACATAATCCGGTTCAGCCGCCGCCCGCTGGCATAGAAGTAGAGCGAATCGCCGACGATCAGCGGCACGCCGCCCACGGACTGCATGTTGCCCCAGTTCCAGGCGCCTTCCGTGGGGTTGACGGCCAGGAAGGGTTCATGCGAGGGTCGTGCGAAGTGGAATCCGTCGCGGGAGTATCCGAGCAGGATCTCGTTGCGTTTCTGGATGCCGAGTTTTCCGCAGATGTGGTTCTCCGGACCTTGCCAGACGGAGTACTGCCCCAGGAGGATGCTCTCGTAGGCGATGCAGTCGAAGTTGTAGATGCCGGGGTTGACCTCCGGGAACTCCGGATGGCGGGGTTCGAGGTTGTCGGGCGTGAACCAGAAGACGACATTCCGGTCGGGCACGCCCTTTCGGACGCGGTGGGCCATCGAGACGGCGACCTCCGGATCGGCGGCTTCGAGGTAGGCCCTCGACCGCGACGATACCGGTGTGCCGTAGCGCATACTCAGACACCAGACCTTCCGGAACGGGTTGTAGAAGACCGACGAACGGTCGTAAAGGTCGCCCGACTGTGCGACGCCTTCCGACCAGCGGATGCCGTCGGGGGAGTATTTCAGGATGAACTGCCAGCGGCGGTCGGTCGGACGGCGCTCCACGTTGAAGAGTTTGTAACGCTTTGCAGGATCGCTCTCGGTGCGGTCGAGCCAGATCGTGGCGGCATCGCGGTTGCAGGTGTCGACGACGTTTGTGCCGGGCAGGATGTCGAGCGTGGGTTTGAACCACGTGCGTCCGTCCTCCGATTCGGCATAGGCCGTGTAGAAGGTCTGCTTGTCCTCCTTGTGGAGCGTTCCGGCGCCGGCCAGATACCACATCTTGAACTTGCCTTCCAGTTCGTCATACCAGACGCCGTCGCTGAACGGCGAGGCGTAGGGGGCTCCTTCGATCGTCTTTTCCCATGCGGCCGTCGGTTCGAGCACCGGATTGCCGGCATAGTAGTGTGGTTTGTGGAAGACGGTCTCCATGTCGCTCTCCCGGACGAGGAAATCATCGACGAAGAGCTGCCGTCCCACATCCACGCGGATCACCTCGGGCTTCTTCTCAAGATAGGGCACCGGCATGAGTGCCGCTTCGGAGGGCTCGGCATGGCGCGGCGGCCATACGTCGGGCAGTTCAATGCCGTTGTAGAGCACGTTTTGCGCAGTCGGGCGCTCCTCCTGGGCGCAGGCCGCGAAGAGGCCTGCGAGGAGCGGAAGGATGTATCGGATGTTTTTCATACGTGATCAGTATCCGGGGTTCTGCGAGATGTTGGGATTCGACTCGATCTCGTCGATCGGGATCGGGAGCCATTCGTGCTTGTTGGGCGTGAATCCCTGGTAGTCGACGTCGGAGATCAGCTTCTTGAAGTTCGGATCGGATGTCTCCAGCTCCTGGAATCGCTTGGCGAGTTCACCCCAGCGCAGCAGGTCGAAGAAGCGGTGACCTTCCAGTGCAAATTCCAGTACGCGCTCGGCCTTGATGTCGGCCAGCGTCACGGATCCTTTCGTGGACATGTTCGCCCGTTCGCGGACCTGGTTGTAGGCGTCGGCCGCGGAGATGGTGCCTGCGGTTCCGCCGTTGAGCACCGCTTCGGCATACATCAGCAGCACGTCGGCGTAGCGGATGTAGCGCCAGTTGACTCCGTGGGCACGGGGCTGGTTGTAGATGTACTCCTGGACGCCGGCTCCGACACCGGTGATGTTCTGCGGATCGTTGTTGCGCATCGGCATCGAAAGATCCATCCCCTTCAGGAACGCGGCCTTGTAGAGGTGCGTGCGGGCGTTTCCGGCCGAGGAGAAGTCTCCTTTCGGATAGTAGTCCTCGAAATGGTATCCGCCGGGGCCGGTGAGGCGCTGCCCGGGGCGGAGCTTGATTTCGGAAGCCTGGTCATTGAAGAACAGGGTCGAGAACATGCGCAGGTCGGTGTATCCGTCCTTGTCGATCGACGCGGCAAAGGCGTCGTAGAGCCAGTCGTGGACTATACCCTCGTATCCGGTACCCGTTCCGGGGAGCATGATGCCGCGCGTGTCGAAGGCCAGCCCCGACGTAGCCGATCCGGGGTTGAACGTCGTGTTGATGACATCGCCGAGGAACTGCATCTCGAAGATCGACTCGTTGTTGTTTTCATGCTCTACGTCGAAATTCCAGCCGTATTCGACCAGCGAATAGGTTCCGTAGTCGCCCCGGATGATTTCGTCGAATTCGGCGGCCGCCTCGTTGTAGAAGGTCCGGGTGTCGGTACCGTAGAGGGGCTCGATGCCGCTGCGGTAGAGGTAGCACTTGCCGCGCAGGGCGGCAGCGGCGGCCGCGGTGATGCGTCCGGTCTTGTCGCCGGTCCAGTAACCCTTGTTGGGGAGGAGGCTCTTGGCCTGGGCGAGGTCTTCGGCGATGAAGTCCCAGACCTGTTCCGGAGCCTCGGTCTCGCGTACGTAGTCCGAAGCGTCGACCGGGCAGTGGCGGATGGGAGCGACCTGCCGGTAGGAGATCAGCAGGTAGTAGTGTGCGAAGGCTCTCCAGAAGTAGGCTTCGCCCTTGTAGGCGTTTTTCAACTGTTCGTCGGAGAACTCGATCGCGTCGATGTTTTCGATGACGAACGAAGCCTGGGAGGCCGTCGTGTAGAGCAGTCCGAAGGGCTGCATGATGGTGTAGTAGCTTGAATTGAGGTCGGCTCCGTACATGCCGGGTTTTCCGTAGTCGGAGTTGCTTGAGGCCTCGTCCGAGCGGATGATCTGCGTCTTGGAGGCCGAGGCCCCGAAGCAGCGCTGGGTCTGCATGTATCCGTAGCAGGTCATGACAGCTTCATTGGCCGCTTCGGGCGTTGTGAAGTAGCTGTCCATACTGGGTTGGTTGGGGTTGATGGCCAGTTCGTCGAAGACGTCGTTGCAGCCGGTGCCGCAGCATGCCAGCGCTCCGAGAGCCAGGAATTTTATCAGTCGTTTCATGAAAGCCGTTTTTTGGGATTAGAAAGAGAGGTTGAGTCCTACGGTGTAGATCCGGGCGTTGGGGTAGGAGTTCTGGTCCACGCCACGTGAGAAGAGCGTATTGGAACTTACTTCGGGGTCGTAGCCCGAGTATTTGGTCAGCGTGAAGGCATTCTGGACGCTCAGATAGACGCGCAGCCGTTGGATGAAGGCCTTTTTCGACAACTCGACGGGCAGCGTGTAGCCCAACTGGATGTTTTTCAACCGCAGATAGGAACCGTCCTCGATGTAGAACTCGCTCGGCAGGGAGTTTCCTCCGGAGCTGTTGGTGACTTTGGCCACGGGCACGGAGGTCGTGGTGTTGGTCGGGGTCCAGGAGTTCAGCACGTCGGTGACCATGTTGTTGGCATAGTTGAAATAGTATTCGTACTTGCGGGCGTTGAAGATCTTGTTGCCGTAGACGCCGTTGAAGAAGAGCGAGAGGTCGAAATTCTTCCAGTTGAGGTCGATGTTCAGACCGTAGGAGAAGTCGGGGATGGCGTCGCCCAGGACATATTTGTCGTCGGCGGTGATGTTTCCGTCGCCGTTCTTGTCGTGGAAGGCGAAGTTACCCTCGCTGTCGAATCCGTCGATCCGGTATCCGTAGAAGGAACCGATGGCATATCCGGGCATGGTGATCGTTGCGGCGTCGTTGAACGACGAGGAGTAGGTTCCCGAGGTGATCGGCTGGACGTTCTGCCCGAGGGCCAGGACCTTGTTCTTCAGCGTGGAGAGGTTGGCCGAGACGCCGAAGTAAAGGTCCGGCGTGAGTTGTTTGCGGTAGTGAGCCATGAACTCCCAACCCTTGTTCTCGACGGAGGCGGTGTTGACGTAGGGGGTTTCGTTCGAGGTGTTGATCTCGAAGATCTGGCCCGAGGAGAGGTTCAGGTTGATGGGGGCCAGCAGGTCGATGTTCTTCTTGTAGAAATAGTTGGCCTGGAAGGTGAGGCTGTTGTTGAGGAATCCGATCTCAAGTCCGATGTCCGTGGTCTTCGAGGTCTCCCATTTCAGGCTCTCGGTCTTCAGATAGGCTGCGCGGCCGTCGGAGAAGCGGATGCCGCCGGTGGTGTAGACGATCGGACCGAAGGCGATGTTGTCGAAATTGTAGGGTTCGAGGAAGTTGGCGCCCAGTTCGCCATAGGAGGCCGTGATCTTCAGCAGGCTGACGACCTTGTTCTGGAACCACTTTTCGTTGTGGACGTTCCATCCGGCCGATACGGCGGGGAAGTATCCCACGCGGTAGTCCTTGGCGAATTTGGAGGATTCGTCACGGCGGATGCTGAACGAGAAGAGGTAACGGTTGTCGAAGTCGTAGTTCACGCGGCCGAAGAAGGAGAGCAGGGCGGTATTCTGTTCGCTGGCCGAGATCTTGCCCTCGACGTTGCTTATGCCGACGATGTTCGGGGCTCCGACGTCGTCGATGGTCGAATAGGACTGTACGCGGTAGAATTCACGCATCCAGCTGTGTCCGAGCGTGGCCTGGATGGTGTGACGGCCGAACGTGCGGTCGAAGTTGATGACGTTGTCCCAGGTGAAGTTCGAGGTGACGCCGCGCGATTCCGAGAGCGAGTTCTGGTTGTTTCCGTAGTCGTCGTCGGGCGTACCGTCCTCGTTCCACTTGGTGTAATAGACGGGCGTGTGCGTATAGGAGTGTGCTCCGGTATAGTTTCCGCTGAACGACATGGTATAGGTCAGGCCGTCGAGGATGTGCACCCCGGCATTGACGCCGCCCATGACGTCGAAGTTGCGCGTGTACTGGTCCACGGCGTAGAGTCCGCCGAAGGGGTTGTTGCGGCGGGCGTCTTCGGTCTCGATGTAGTAGTCGGTTCCCCAGGATGCGTAGCGGCCCTGCTCATCGGTGACGGGGAGCGTGGGCATGCCGATGTTGAAGGTCGAGGTGGGTGTCTTGTCGCGGTAGACGAGCGAGATGTTTTCCGAGACGAAGAATCTTCCGAAGTTCCACGACGAATTGGCGCGGGCGTTGTATTTCTTGTATCCGGATTTGAGTGTCAGACCCGTCTGGTCGAGGTACCCGAGGCTGAAGGCATAGGTTCCGATGTCGGATCCTCCCGAGATGCTGACGTCGGCGTTGTAGATCGGAGCGTACTGGAGCCACTCCTTGGCCCAGTCGGTGTTGACCGAGGGGTCCGAGGGGTTGACGTTCTCCGGGGCGCGGGCCAGACCGCTGTTGTCGGAGACCATGTTGGCGAATTCGCGCCACTGCGAGGCGTTCAGGAAGTCGGGGATGTTGGTCACCTGCTGGACGCTGTACGAGACGTTTGCGTCGACGTGTACGGCACCTTTCTTGCCCTTCTTGGTGGTGATCAGCACGACACCGTTTGCGGCACGGGATCCGTAGATGGCGGCAGCGGCACCGTCCTTCATGATCTCGATGGATTCGATGTCGGAGGGATTGATGGTGGTCAGACCGTTGTTCGTGAAGACGCCGTCGACGACGTAGAGCGGTTCGGTTGCGGTGAGCGATGCGGCGCCGCGCACCACGATGTTGACATCGGCTCCGGCAATTCCTCCCTGCTGGACGACATCGACACCGGCGGCCCGTCCCTGCAGGGCGGATGCGACGTTCTGTGAGGTCTGCTTCATCACGTCCTTGGGCGAGACGGAGGCGATCGAGGAGGTCATCGTGGAGCGTTTCTGCACGCCGTATCCGATCACGACCACTTCGTTAAGCATGGCGGCATCCTCGTTCAGTCGGATGTCGATCCGGGTTTGGGATCCGACGACGACGGTCTGGCTTGCATATCCGATACAGCTGAAAGTCAGAGACTTGTTTTTCTCGACGCGAAGCGTGTAGTTTCCGTCGATATCGGTCGAAACACCGTTGGTCGTTCCGGTTTCGATGACCGTGACACCGACCATCGGCAAACCGTCGGCATCGGTAACGGTCCCTGATACCTCCCGTATCTGTGCCCACAGCGGAGCCGAGAGCAACAGACCGAAGATCAAAGCGTAAATTCTTTTCATGAGTTAGCGGTTAAAGGTTATTGGTAAGGGTTATGAATGCAGGATTTCCGAACAGAGTCCGGCGGCGAGGATCATCATGCGGGGGATGTGGAAGGGCCCCTTGAAGATATTCCCTTTGGCGGGTTGTGCGACGGAACCGTCACGGTGGAGGTATCCGTACCATTCGCCGAACTCCGGATCGGGGAAGAACCGGTAGGCGTATTCATGGGCCTGGCGGTGCATTTCGAGGAAACGCTCCTCGCCCGTGGCGCGGAAGGCGTAGAGTCCGGCGAGGATCGTTTCGCACTGGGGCCACCAGAACTTCATGTCCTGGGAGTAGTCCTGGGGCGGGAAGTTGCGGCAGTCGCGGAAGTTGATAATTCCGCCGTAGGGTTCGTCCCAGCCCCATTTCCAGGCCCAGTCGATGATCTGGACGCCGGTCCGGACCAGTTCGGGATCGTTGTTCCGGGACCGGGCGGCTTCGAGCAGGAACCAGCCGGTTTCCATGCAGTGCCCGGGGTTGATCGTGCGCCCGGCGCAGGTGTCGATGAATTCGCCGTCGGGCCCGACCGTTTCCAGCAGGCTCTCGAATTCGGGGTGCATGAACTTTTCGCGCAACAGACGGACCGATTCGTCGATCTGTCGGTCCAGTTCCGGGGCCTGGATCACGCGCCGGACGGTCAAGGCCACGTTGATGAGCATCATCGTGATCGAGTGTCCGAGGGCGGGGGTTGCGGTTTTGGGCGGGAGGAATCCCGGCGTTGCGAGCATGTGGAGCGTGCGGCGGAAGAGTTCGAGCGCCTTTTCGGCATAGGCGGGTTCGGCGGCCGCGCGGGCGTATTCGGCCATGGCCATGATGGCGAAGCACTCCGAGAAGACGTAGCGGCGCTTCTGTACGGGCGCTCCTTCGGCCGTGACGGTGAAGAACATGTGACCGTCGGAATCGAAGCAGTGGCGTTCGAGGAAGTCGATGCAGGATTTCGATGCCGCGAGCCAGGCGGGATCGGGCTTCACGGCGCGGTAGGCTGCGGCGCAGACATACCCGAACCGTCCCTGAAACCACACCGATTTGGTGGAATCCATGCGGGAGCCGTCGCGGTCGAGACAGGTGTAGACGCCTCCGTTCACGGTGTCGAGTCCGTGTTCGAGCCAGAAGGGCAGGATGTCGTTCACCAGGTCGTCGAGATAGCGCTTGCGGCAACTTTCGAGGAATGAGCGTTGTTCAGAGGTCATAATCGGCATTTTTTGCGTTTGATTTTTCCCTTCAGGGGGCTTTCTCCGGGTCAGAGTCGGTTGCAGCGTTCGAAGAATCCGATGGCGTCGAGTTCGGCCTTCATGGCGAGTTCTTCTTCGTCGGTCATGTTGCGGAACGGCACGCGGTTGGGTCCGAGGTCGAGTCCGATGAGTTTCATGATGCGCTTTCCGCCGACGATGTTCCCGCGGTAGTTGCAGATGACGTTGATGACGGCCTGGGAGAAGTTCTGTTTTTCGCGGGCCGTTTCGAGATCGCCGCGCTCCCATGCCTCGATGATCCCGACGAGTTCGCGGCCGTTGTAGTTCGTCGTACCTCCGATGCCGCCCTGAGCGCCGCCCTGTGCCAGCGACGGGAGGATCGTTTCGTCCTGACCGTGGAGCATGTCGAACTTGCCGTCGGCATAGAGCCGGCACTGGTTGTACTCGTAGAGGCTTTCGAAGGTGTATTTGATTCCCGCGAAGTTGGGAATCCGCCCGTCGACGGCCTTCAGCAGTTCGATCATCGGGAGGAAGGCTCCGTTGAAGGCAGGGATGTGGTAATAATAATAGGGTAGTTCGGGCGCGGCGGCAGCGATGGCTTCGCAGTATTTGACCAGCTCTTCAATGCGTCCGATCTTCGGGAAGGGAGGTGCCATGGCGCCGATGCCCCAGGCTCCGATTTCGGCGGCATGGGCAGCCAGGCGGGCGCTTTCGCGCAGGCAGCAGCTGCCGACGTGGACGATGACCTTGAAGCCCTGGGGTGCGGCTTCGATCCATTTTTCGGCAAGCATCATGCGTTCGTCGGTGGTGAGCATGTATCCTTCGCCCGAGGAGCCGTTGATGAAGACTCCCTTCAAGCCGTTTTTTGCCAGCATGGCGGCGTAGGCGGGGATCGGTTCGGGATTGACGTCGCCGTTGGCGAGCATCGGGGTGAACGGGGCATCTATCAGCCCTTTGATTTTCTCCATGTCAGTTGTAGTTTTAGGATTCATTCCAAAATTAGGCGCGATTCCGCTCCGGGCCAAGGAATCGGTGACGAATTGGAAATTATCCAAGCAAGTTGGATAAATAAATCTCGGAAGAATGTCCTTGCTTACATATTTAAATTACTGATTATCAATGATAAATTGCGCTTTTCTGATTTGACAAATCCGCTTCGATAAATGGGCGCTCTTTTTATCCAACGAGGTTTGATAAATAGCTGTCGGCTACCGGATATTGTCTTGGAAATATTAAATTTGCACAGTCAACAAAGCATCTGGCTATGGCATTCGGTTTTCAGGATCAGGGAGCGAAGCGTTCGGTCATGGACGCCATCATTTCGCACGGGCAGTTTACGATTCCGGAGATTTCGCGGATCTCCGGGTTGAGCATGACGACGGTGTCCAAGTATGTCTCCGATTTGTACGACAAACGGGTTGTGGAGGTTTTGGACTCCCTGCATCCGAAGCAGAAGGGCCGACAGCCGGTCGTCTACCGACTGCGTTCCGATTACTGTTATTTTCTGGGTGTGGACGTGAAGCCCTTCGAGCTGCATCTCGGACTGATGAATCTCACGGGCGATCTGGTTGCCGTGGAGCACTTTTCCGATTTCCGCTTCGAGAATACCTACGGGAAGGTAAATGAGATCTGTCTGTGTGTCGGGCAGTTCCTGTCCGAACATCCGGATTGCGGGAATGTGGTTCGGGCGAATTTCAATTTTGGCGGTCGCGTGAATTCCCGCATGGGGACGAGTGCCTCGATCTTCAACTTCGAGGATACGCAGGAGATCCCGTTGTCGGTCCTGCTGGGGGAGCACCTGGGGCTTCCGGTCTTCATCGAGAACGATACCAAGGCGATGAGCTACGGGGATTATCTCCGCAGTGGGAATCCGGAGTGGCGGAATGTGCTTTATGTGAACATGGGCTGGGGGTTAGGCCTGGGTATCATTATCGACGGCCAGATCTACTACGGGCACGACGGTTATTCCGGGGAGTTCGGACATATCCGGGCCTATGACAACGAAATCATGTGCCATTGCGGTCGGAAGGGGTGTATTGAAACTGAAGTTTCGGGACGTGCCATCTTCCGCAAGTTGCGCGACCGGGTTATATATCGCCACGAACCGACGCTTTTGAGCCGGAAGATCTGGGAAAACAAGACCGTCACGACCCTGGATCTGGTTCAGGCCGTGGGTCAGAACGACAAACTCTGCATCGAGTTGGTGTCGTCCGTGGGACGGGAACTCGGCTTCCACGTTGCGGGGCTCATCAATCTGTTCAATCCTGACTGCATCATGGTCGGGGGACCTATTTCACAGGTTCCGGAGAGCTATTTTCTGGAGCCACTCAAGCAAGAGATCCGCAAGAACTCCTTTCTGCTGATGACCCGTTCGCTGCCGGTGGTCACCTCGCCGCTGGGGACAGATGCCGGAGTCGTAGGGGCCTGTCTGATTGCCCGCAACGAGACCTTGCGGACCCTGTTCTGAGGTGGGGTCTCGTGCAGGACTGTGCAGAGGACGAGGCGTGGCGTCGATGAGGAGATCCCGTGTTGTCCTTACGGAATGATCTGGGATCAGAAAAGCCGATACCTGCAACAGGTATCGGCTTTTTGCTTACGTTCTGTGTAATGTGTCGTGGAGCTGGAGCAGGAACGAACACTTCTCCAGCACCCATTCGTATCCGGAGCGGGCCATCCGGGCCACTTCGTAGACCGTTTCGGCCCGGGTCCGGATCCGCTCCACGGCCTCGCGGATCGCCAGCAGATAGATCAGCATCGCCAGCACCGCGAAAAATCCGCCCAGGATCAAGGCCGAGGCGATGAACGACCCGGTGAGCTCCGAAAGCCACACCACCAGGGCTGCCAGGAGCAGCAGAATGGCGATGGCGACGGTCGTTCCGAAGATCAGGAAGGCGACCACGAACCGCCCGCCGGACAACTCTTTCTCCTTCATGGCCGGACCGGACGTGCGTTTAATCCTCGCTGCAGCGGCAGCGGGCCTCTTCGATCTGCTCCTCGACTTCGCTGAGTTTGCTCTTCATGCGGTCGATTTCGCTGTCGAGCGTATCCTTGATTTTACGGCGCAGTTCGGGCCCGGACTGGGGTGTGAACAGCAGGGTGAGGGCCGATCCGATGATCAGGCCGCCCACGAGCGAGACGATGACGATACCTGTGTTTTTCATGGTTGCTGAAATTTTTTGAATTCAGCGGAAGGGGTTGCAAAGTCCGCGCCAAAGGATTATCTTTGGAGTCATGATTCTCAATCCCCGGACCTGCGTTGCATTCACGGGCCATCGCACCTATCGTGATGAGGCCCGCGCGGCGTTGTCCCGCACGCTGGAGGAACTCTATGCGCGGGGTTTCCGGACGTTTTTGAGTGGCATGGCCGTGGGTTTCGATCTGGCGGCCGCCGAAGCGGTCCTGGAGCTGCGGGCCCGGCATTCCGATGTCCGATTGGTTGCTGCGATTCCCTTTCAGGGTCAGGAACGCCATTTCCAGGCTGCGGAACGGGACCGTTATCTCCGCATCCTGGCGCAGGCCGACGATGCCGAGACGCTTGCTCCGGCCTATTCGCGGGGATGCTATGCCTTGCGGAACGATTTTCTGGTGGATCACGCCCGGGTTGTGGTGGCCTGGTACGACGGTTCGCCGGGCGGCACGCGCTATACCGTCGAGCGGGCGCTGCGCCGCAGCCGGGAACTCCATAACCTCCATCCCGCGGCGGAATCGCCCGTTATTCCCGCTCCCGAACTGTTTGATTGAGAGGGCCCCGGACTGTTCGGTTGACGTGTTCTTGACTGTTCGGCTGGGGGCCGGGCTGTTTGACTGAGCGCGCCCCCGGGTTGTTCGGTTGAAGCGTTCCGGACTGTTTGACTGAGTGCGCCCCGGGTTGTTCGGTTGAGGGTTCCGGGCTGTTTGGCCGAGGACTCCGGGTTGTTCGGTTGAAGCGTTCCGGGCTGTTTGACTGGGAGTGTTTCCGGGCTGTCTGGCTGAGGCCGCCGGGGCTGTCCTGCCGCTTGGTTGAGGCTGCCGGGACGGGCGGAAAGTCGCGACGCCCGATACCGAAAACGGCAGGTCCTTGCGGGACCTGCCGTTTCTCTTGCGGATTCGCACCGGGGTTTATTTCCAGTTGAGAATCTTGTGGAAATCGAACTCCTCGGGGTTGGCGACATACTTCTTGGCAGCCTCGTAATCGTCGGGCGTGATGGCGTTGAGGATATTCTCGACCACCGACTTGAACTTGTCCGAGGTGATGTCCACCAGCCGGGGCGGGATCTTGCCCGTCGTGGGGTCCTGCAGATCCTTCAGGTAGAGCGGCGAGACGTTGCCTTCGGAATCCACGTAGACCATGCAGCCGGTCTTTCCCTCGGCGAAGAGCTTGTGCACGCCGATACCGAGTTCCGAGCAGTAGGTCAGGTCGTAGGCGATCGGGGTCTGGCAGCGGATCTCGTAACCCAGCTCCACGGGGCGGCTCTTGACCTTGATGCCCAGCTCCTTGAGCTTCTTCTCGATCATCTCGTTGAAGATGTGGGCCTTGGAGACCTTGCCCAGTTCGGGGTGTCCGTGTTCGTCGTAGGTGAAGTGTACGCCGCTCTTGCGGATCTCCTCGTCCGACAGGGCGTGGAAGACGCCTTCGGAGATGACGGCGGCACCGTAGTCCATGCCCATGATCTTGCGCTTGATGATCGACGAGATCACGAGGTTGACGATCTTCTCGACGGTGATTTCGGTCTTGTCGAACATCTCGGGGATGACGATCATCGGGTAGTGGCAGGCCTCGCCGATACCGAATGCGAGGTGTCCGGCCGAACGGCCCATGGCCGCCAGTACGAACCAGTTTCCGCTGGTGCGGGCGTCGACATAGACGGCGCGGGCGATGACGGCACCCTTGTCCTTGGCCGACTCGTAACCGAACGTCGGGGTACCCTTCGGCAGCGGGAGGTCGTTGTCGATGGTCTTCGGGACGTGGATGTTTGCGATGGGGTATTTCTTGGCCTCCAGGAACTTGGCGATTCGGTTTGCCGTCGAGGCGGTATCGTCGCCGCCGACCGTCACGAGCAGCTTGATGTTGTTGTCTGTGAAGAACTTGAGGTTGAAGTTGTTTTCGAAATCGGCGTCGGTGGGTTTGAACCGGCTCATCTGGAGGAACGAACCGCCCTGATTGAAGATTCCGTCGGCCATGGGGTAGTCGATGTCGACGGTGCGGGGCGACGGGTTGAAGAGACCCGTATAGCCTTCGTGGAGTCCGATCACGCGGTACCCTTTGCGCAGGAACGTCTTGGCCACACTGCCTACGACGGTGTTCATACCGGGAGCGGGGCCACCTCCGGTGAGAATTGCGATAGCTTCTTTCATGGTTTTCAAGGTTTTATTGTTTTGAAAAATCCTTAATAACTCTTTTGGATGCCCAAAAATACGATTATTTTTTCAATCGGGCAAGAAAAAAGGACGCCACGATAGCGGACGTCCCGGAAAACCGCGGAGCAGAGACATGCGGCCCCGCATTCATGGAGGTAATTATAGTTTACTCAACTACAGTTACGTTGACGGCCTGTTCACCCTTTGCGCCGTTCCCGATTTCGAATTCGACCTTCTGGCCTTCGTTGAGCGATTTGAATCCTTCCTTCACGATACCCGAGAAATGTACGAAGATCTCCTTTCCGCTCTCCGTCGTAATGAATCCGTAGCCTTTTTTGCTATCGAACCATTTAACCTTGCCTGTCATAAAAAAAGATGTTAGAGTGTTGAAGTGTTAAAGACGGGGACAAAGTAACATAAAAAAGCGTGTGATTCAAAACTTTTTCCCGGCTTTTTTCGTCTTCCGGGAAAATTTCCTATCTTTGTAAAGATGACTTTTAACTATTTCGGAGTATGGTAGGCAGCAAGTGGAAATTGGCGTTGGCGGCGTTGCTGGGCTTCTCGGCGGCCTGTTCGTCGGTGAAGCAGGCACCCAAAGATACTTCCGGGCAGAAGGATGCCGATACGACGCTCGTGAAGGAGCCGAAACATCCCGCCCGGATCGTGCTGATGTACGGCGTGCGTCCGCCCCTGTCGGACAGCCTCCGCATCAAGCGCCAGCAGGAGTTGGAGCGCCAGCGTCCCGATTCGCTGCCTCCGGTTGCGGAGCAGCCCGACGAGAAGGAGGATCCCGAAGTCGAATAGGCGGAAAAGAGGGGAGGAATGGTGAACCGACGCCCGGGTTTTCGGAAGAGAATGGCTCTGGGGATCTTTGCGGACCTTCATGCTGCGAAGGTGCTCGAACACCGCCTCGATACGCTCTTTTGGGAGTGTACGCTGCGTTGCAACCTTGCGTGCCGCCATTGCGGGAGCGACTGCCGGGTCGATCCGGGAGTTGCGGACATGCCGCTGGCCGACTTTCTGAAGGTCCTCGACGAGGAGGTTACGCCGCATGTCGATCCGTCGGAGGTGCTGATCATCTTTTCGGGCGGCGAGGTGCTGGTGCGGGCGGATCTCGAAGAGGCGGGCCGCGAGGTGACGCGCCGGGGCTATCCCTGGGGGATGGTGACCAACGGCATGGCCTTGACCGAGGATCGTTTCCGCGGCCTGCTCGATGCGGGTCTGCGGTCGATTTCGGTGAGCCTCGACGGCTTCGAGCCGGAGCACAACCATATCCGCGGCAATCCGCTCAGTTACGACCGCGCGCTGCGGGCCATCCGGATGATCGTCCGGGAGCCGACGCTCTCCTACGACGTGGTGACCTGTGTAACCGGGCCGCTGATCCCGCAGTTGGAGCCGTTCCGCGAGATGCTCATCGCCGAAGGGGTGGAGCATTGGCGG
>CALUMM010000051.1 GCA_944321755.1 uncultured Alistipes sp. | reverse complement strand
GAGATCACGGCCAGCTACCCCACCGGCCCGATCGGAACGACGGCCGAGAACCTGCTGGCTGCCGCGAAGGGTGAGAACGAAGAGTGGGACGTGCTCTACCGCGAATTCGCCCAGGTGGCCGACGAGGAGGGCTTTGCCGAGATCGCCGCAGCGTTCCGCATGATCTCGATCGTCGAGGCTGAGCACGAGCGCCGCTATCTGAAGCTGCTGAGCCGCCTCACGGACGGAAACTTCTTCAAGCGCGACGGCAAGATCTGGTGGCAGTGCCGCAACTGCGGTTTCATCATCGAGGCCGAGGAGGCTCCGAAACTCTGCCCGGCGTGCAAGCACCCGCAGGCTTACTTCGAGCCCAAGAAGGAGAACTATTGATCCGACCGGAGACCGGTCGCCGATCGTTTGTCGAGTCCCGCTTCCCGAGAAGGAGGCGGGATTTTTCGTGCCGGGACATAGGGGTGTGTCGCCCGCAGACGCTCTGCACGGGATTGCCGCCGGGTACGCTGCGGACCCCGGCCGTCTCCGGGCCGGAGAGAAACTGCAGGGGTCGGAAATCCGGCCTTTCGGGGGCTCCGGAGCCCTTTCAGCGCCGATCCGCCGCTTTCCGGGAAAATATTCGGGCTCCGGGGCGGGGAAAATCCGGATTTTCTGCGTATCTTTGGCGGAAAACTGAAAAAAATCTCGCTGATAAGGATATGGCAGACGAAAAAATCATCTTTTCGATGGTCGGCGTAAGCAAGACCTTCCCCAACCAGAAACGGGTGCTGAACAACATCTACCTCTCGTTCTTCTACGGGGCCAAGATCGGTATCATCGGTCTGAACGGCGCGGGCAAGTCCACGCTCATGAAGATCATCGCCGGCATCGACAAGAATTTCGAGGGCGAAGTGGTCTTCTCGCCCGGATACACGGTGGGCTATCTGGAGCAGGAGCCCAAACTCGATGACTCGAAGAGCGTGAAAGAGGTTGTCGAGGAGGGGTGCGCCGCGACGGTGGCCCTCTTGAAGGAGTACGAGGAGATCAACATGAAGCTGTGCGAGCCGATGGACGACGACACGATGGCCAAGCTGATCGAGCGTCAGGGCGAGCTGTACGAGCAGATCGACCACGTCAACGGCTGGGAGCTGGACAGCGTGCTGGAGCGTGCGATGGATGCCCTGCGCTGTCCCGACCCGGATCAGTCGGTAAAGGTCCTCTCGGGAGGTGAGCGGCGCCGCGTGGCGCTGTGCCGCCTGCTGCTGCAGCAACCCGACGTGCTGCTGCTCGACGAGCCCACGAACCACCTCGATGCCGAGTCGATCGACTGGCTCGAACAGCACCTCCAGCAGTACAAGGGTACGGTGATCGCCGTGACCCACGACCGCTACTTCCTGGACAACGTCGCCGGGTGGATCCTCGAACTGGACCGCGGCGAGGGCATTCCGTGGAAGGGCAACTACTCGGGCTGGCTCGAACAGAAGACCACGCGCATGGCCATGGAGGAGAAGCAGGAGTCGAAGCGCCGCAAGACCCTCGAACGCGAGTTGGAGTGGGTGCGCATGTCGCCCTCGGGGCGTCACGCCAAGTCGAAGGCGCGTCTGTCGGCCTACGACAAGCTGATGAACGAGGATACGAAGCAGAAGGAGGAGAAGCTCGAAATCTTCATCCCGAACGGCCCGCGGCTGGGCGACGTGGTGATCGAGGCGCACGACGTCTCGAAGGCTTTCGGCGACCGCGTGCTGTACGAACACCTGGAATTCTCGCTGCCGCCCGCCGGTATCGTGGGCGTCATCGGCCCGAACGGTACGGGCAAAACCACCCTTTTCCGCATGATCATGGGACTCGAACAACCGACGAGCGGTTCATTCCGCGTGGGCCCGACCGTCAAGCTGGCCTACGTCGACCAGCAGCACAAGTCGATCGACCCCGAAAAGACGGTCTTCGAGGTGATTTCGGGCGGTACGGACCTCATCACGCTGGGCAACCGGCAGGTCAATGCCCGGGCCTACGTGGCACGGTTCAACTTCTCGGGCGCCGACCAGGAGAAGAAGTGCGGCATGTTGTCGGGCGGTGAGCGCAACCGCCTCCACCTGGCCCTCGCGCTCAAGGAGGAGGGCAACGTCCTGCTGCTGGACGAGCCGACGAACGACATCGACGTCAACACGCTGCGGGCTCTGGAAGAGGGCCTCGAAAACTTCGCCGGATGTGCCGTGGTGATTTCGCACGACCGCTGGTTCCTGGACCGTATCGCCACGCACATCCTTTCGTTCGAGGGCGACTCGAAGGTGGTCTTCTACCAGGGCACCTACTCGGAGTACGAGGCGTGGAAAAAGGCCCAGGGCGGCGATACGGAACCTCACCGCGTGCGTTACAAGAAATTAATGGCCTGACAGAATGCGTATTGCCGCTTTTCTCCTGCTCTTCCTGGGGCTTTTTTCATGCGGGGGACCGGCAAACCGTCCGGTCGATGTGTTTGTCTGGGACCAACTGCGCGCCCACGAAGATCCGGAGCGTGTGGAACCGGTCGGAACGTGCGAGGTCGACGAATTCCTCGCCGAGATGGAACGGTTCCCCTGGCATGAACAGGCGCGCGAGGCGCTGAAGTTCAGGAAAAACTCCCCCACGCTTTCGGTGACGGATTTGAAGACCGACCGTTCGTTTTTCATTTCCTCCGCAGTTGACGACAGCGACCGGTTGGGCTATTTCGTCGGCTATGTCTATCCCGGAGAAGAGGGAACACGGGCACGGCGCTACGTGAGCTTGTATGAGGTGGAACAAATGGATGCGATCCGCGAAATGGTCGTCGTTTTCTTTCGCCGTGATGAGGCTGGATTGAAACGCCTGCTCGGGGAACAACCCAAATACATGGATGCACGGGATCACGCAGGCTGGGATAAATACCTGGAAATGAAACAAAAATTTATATAGTATGGCACAACAGAAACCCTCCATACCGAAAGGTACGCGCGACTTCTCCCCGGCGGAGATGATGCGCCGGCAATATATCTTCGACACGGTGAAGCGGGTCTTCCGCTCCTACGGCTTCGCGCCGCTGGAGACCCCGGCCATGGAGAATCTCTCGACGCTGCTGGGCAAGTACGGCGACGAGGGTGACAAACTCCTCTTCAAGATCCTCAATTCGGGCGATTACGCCGCGGGGCTCTCGGATGACGAGGTGCGCCAGGCCTCGAAGATCTGCGAAAAGGGGTTGCGCTACGACCTGACGGTCCCGTTTGCCCGCTACGTCGTGCAGCACCAGGGCGAGCTGACCTTCCCCTTCAAGCGCTACCAGATCCAGCCCGTGTGGCGGGCCGACCGCCCGCAGAAGGGCCGCTACCGCGAATTCTACCAGTGCGACGTCGATGTCATCGGCACGCGCTCGCTGCTGTGCGAGGTCGAGCTGGTGGAGATCGTCGAACGGGTCTTCAAGGCGCTGGGCATCCGCGTGGCGCTGAAGATGAACAACCGCAAGATCCTCTTCGGCATCGCCGAGGCGATCGGCCATGCCGACAAGATGATGGATATCACGGTGGCGATCGACAAGCTGGAGAAGATCGGGCTCGACAACGTGAAGGCCGAACTGCTGGAGCGCGGTTTGTCGCAGGAGGCGGTCGACCGGCTTCAACCGATTCTTGAGCTGAGCGGCGACAACCACCAAAAGCTCAACCAGCTGCGCGAGGTGCTGGCCTCCTCGGAAACCGGACTGAAGGGCATCGGGGAGATGGAGACTGTCTTCGGGTACGTCGAACGGCTCGGGATCGACCTGCAGGTAGAGTTGGACCTCTCGCTGGCCCGCGGTCTGAACTACTATACCGGTGCGATCTTCGAGGTCAAGGCCCTCGATTTCGCCATCGGCTCGATCTGCGGCGGAGGACGCTACGACGACCTTACGGGCATCTTCGGAATGCCCAACCTCTCGGGTGTCGGCATCTCGTTCGGCGCCGACCGCATCTACGACGTCATGACGGGCCTCGACCTCTTCCCCGAGGAGGTCAACTGCACGACGCGCGTGCTCTTCACCAACCTCGGCGCCGATGAGGAGGCCGCCGTGCTGCCGCTGCTTCGCCAGGTTCGCGGTGAAGGCATCTCCGCGGAGATCTACCCCGAGGCGGGCAAGATGAAGAAGCAGATGGAGTATGCCAACCGGCGCGGAATCCCCTATGTGGTGATCGTCGGGTCGCAGGAGCTGGAGGCCGGGGCCGCAACGGTCAAGGAGATGCGGACGGGCGACCAGCGGCAGGTGCCGTTCGGAGAGCTCGCCCGGGTGCTGGCCTGACGCTTCGATGCAGGGCTCCGGCTTCGGGGCCCTTTTTTAATATCCGGGGATCCGGAGGATCCGTGCTCGGAGCTCTTCATAAAATAACGTGCTCGGGGCTTTTCATATAAAATGTGTTGCCAATCATGCGAAAAGGTCTTATCGCTGTCATCACGCTCTTCGCGCTCCAGTTTCTGGCGGCTCGGGAGCCGATACGGGCGCAGGAGCTGGAGAATATGCAGCAGTTCCAGAAACTGGCCCGGGTCTACCGCTATCTGGACGGGCTCTATGTCGATGACGTGGAGATGAAACCCGTTGTCGAAGGGGCCATCCGGGGAATGCTCGAAGAGCTGGATCCCCACTCCGCCTACCTCGATGCCGAGGAGATGAAGGGCGTGCGGGAGAGCTTCGAGGGGGAGTTCAGCGGAATCGGCGTGGAGTTCAATACGCTGCGCGATACGGTGATCGTCGTGAACACCATCGCCGGAGGCCCGGCCGAGCGGGTCGGCGTGAGGGCCAACGACCGCATCGTGCGCATCGACACGCTGTCGGCCGTGGGGATGACCCGCACCGAAGTCCCCAAGCACCTGCGCGGCAAGAGCGGCACGAAGGTCGAGATCGATGTCGTGCGCCACGGAACCCCGGGGCTGCTCCACTTCGTGATCGTGCGTGACAAAATCCCGCTCAATACCGTGGATGCCGCCTACCTGACCCCGGAGGGCATCGGATACATCAAGGTCAACCGCTTCGGCCACACCACGATGGAGGAGTTTTCGAAAGGGTATCGCGAATTGGGACGTCCCGAAAAGCTGATTCTCGACCTGCGCGGGAACGGCGGCGGACTCTTGGAACAGGCCATCGAAATGGCGGGGTTCTTCCTGCCGCGCGGGGCCACGATCGTCTCCACCGAGGGGCGGGCCGTTCCCGCCTCGTCGTTCCGCGCGCAGAGCAACGGCGAAAACCTTCGCGGTAAACTCGCGGTTCTGATCGACGAATCGTCGGCCTCGGCGTCGGAGATCGTGGCCGGGGCCATTCAGGACTGGGACCGGGGTGTCATCATCGGGCGCCCGAGCTTCGGGAAGGGGCTCGTGCAGCGGCAGATCGGACTGCCCGACGGCTCGGCCGTGCGGATCACCGTGGCCCGCTACCACACCCCTTCGGGCCGGGTCATCCAGCGCCCCTACGAAAAGGGCAAACGACGCGAATACTACCTCGACCACCTGCGGCGCTATGACGATGCCGTGCGCGACTCGCTCGATGCCGGAGCTCCGGCTTTCCGCACGCTCCGCACCGGACGCACGGTCTACGGCGGAGGCGGCATCCGCCCCGATATCGTGGTCGAAGCCGATACGGCAGGCTATTCCGACTACTATGCCGAGTTGATCCGGCGCGGCATCGTGGCCGAGTTCGTCAACGACTGGCTCGACCGTTTGCGCGACAGCCTCACCCGGCTCTACCCCGCTTTCGGGGAGTTCGACGCCGGATTCGAGCCCGCGGACAGCGTGCTCGGGGCCCTCACGGAGCTGGGAACACGGCGTGGCGTGGCGTTCGACGAGACCGGGTTCGCCCGCTCGGAATCCATCGTGCGCACGCAGCTCAAGGCCCTGGCGGCCCAGCGTCTGTTCGGCACGGGAGCCTACTTCCAGGTGGTGAATCCCCGTCTGAGCCCGGCCTACCGGCGGGCTGTCGGGGTCCTCGAAGCGTGGGAGCAAGCGGGAAAACCAATCCTCGAACAGAAAAAATAGCCCGGATTTTTTGTGCATTGTAAACTTTTTCGTATATTCGTCTATACGAATCCGACAGGTTGAAGACCCCTCGGAGTTAACCCCAAAAAATAAGTCCCATGTCAACCCCAACCCAACCACGACGCGACAATGAGGATTATGGAGATCAGATCCTCTCCAAAGCCATAAAGGCGGGCCGTCGTACTTATTTTTTCGATGTCAGGGCTACACGCGGCGACGACTGGTTCCTGACCATTACCGAAAGCCGTAAGATTACGGCCGCCGACGGTTCGTCTTCTTACGACCGCCACAAGATCTTTCTCTACAAGGAGGATTTTACAAAATTCTCGGAAGGTCTCGGAGAAGTCGTCGATTTCATTCGCCGCAGCAAAGGTATTCCCGAACCGGCGAAATGAGTTCCGTGAACTCACGGAACAGGGGCTGTCCGGCGTTTGTCGGCGGCCCCTGTTTTTTGCTGCGTTTTTTGTAGCCCGGCAGCCGGACTGTCTTTGTTTTGCCGCCCGGTAACCGAACCTCCCTTGTTTTTGCAGCTCGGACAGTCGGACCGTTTTTGTTTTGCCTTCCGATGCCACACCTCCCTTGTTTTTGCCGCCCGGGCAGCCGGACCGTTTTTGTTTTGCCTTCCGATGCCACACCTCCCTTGTTTTTGCCGCCCGGGCAACCGGACCGCCCCTTACCCCCCCCCTTCCGCCGTTTCCGGAATCCCGAAATCCCGGAATCCCCGCCCTGCCGGACAGCCCCCGAGACACGCCGCAAAAACCGAACCCTTCGCCCTCCGCGTTTTTCAATCGCAATTCTCCGCTTCGAAGCGTGTATTTATGCGATTTTTCGTATCTTTGCCCTTCGAAAAACCGGCCTGGAGGACCCCGGACGAATCGACCTCGGACAACCCCCGACTCGATAACCGCCCGCCACACCCTCCGCACGGCCCCTAAACCGCATATTCTGGAATTATGAACTTTTCCCGCTACATCCTCCTCGCCCTGAAAGGATGCGCCATGGGGATGGCCGACGTGGTCCCCGGCGTCTCGGGCGGCACGATCGCCTTCATCTCGGGCATCTACGAAGAACTCCTCGACTCGATCCGCAGTGTCGACACTACGGCCTTCAAACTGTTGCTGAAAGGGCGTTTCGCCGACTTCTGGCGCCACATCAACGGCCGCTTCCTGCTGCCCGTCCTGGTCGGAATCGCCATCGCCATCTTCTCGCTGGCCCGGCTGATGACCTACCTGCTCACGAACCATCCGATCGCCATCTGGTCGTTCTTCTTCGGGCTGATCGTCGCCTCGGCGATCCTCGTCGCCCGGCAGGTCGGACACTGGAGCTGGAAAACCCTGCTCTCCTTTGCGGTCGGAGCCGCTGCCGCCTGGTGGATCACCGTCGCAACCCCGGCCGAAACCCCCAACGACTGGTGGTTCGTCATGCTGTCGGGCGCCATCGCCATCTGCGCCATGATCCTCCCGGGCATCTCCGGAGCCTTCATCCTGCTGCTCCTGGGCAAGTATCAGTACATCATGCAGGCCGTCGGGGATCTGAACATCCCCGTCATGGCAATCTTTGTCGTGGGGGCGGCGATCGGCATCATCTCCTTCTCGCGCCTCCTGTCGTGGCTGCTCAAGCACTGGCACGACCTTACGGTGGCCCTGCTGATGGGTTTCATGGTCGGTTCGCTCAACAAGGTCTGGCCCTGGAAGGAGGTCGTCGAAACCTACGTCGACAGCCACGGAAAGGTTCAGCCCCTGGTCGAGAGCAACATCCTGCCCGGAACCTTCGAGACGCTCTACGACAAACCGGCCCTGCTGGCCGAAGCCGTAATTCTCTGCGTGGTGGGATTCCTGACCATCTACGGCATCGAGACCCTGGCCCATTTTATCACATCCCGAAAAAAAGAGCATTGAACGATGAGAAAGTTCGGATTGATCGGCCGTCCGCTGGGCCATTCGGCTTCGGCGGCCTACTTCACGGAGAAGTTTTCCAGAGAGGGGATAAACGATTGTGCCTATGCACTTTATGAATTGCCGGAGATCGGGGCGCTGAGCGGGTTGCTGGAGCAGAACCCGGAGCTCTGCGGCCTGAACGTCACGATCCCCTACAAGCGCGAGGTGATCCCCTATCTGGATGCGGTGTCGCCCGAGGCGCAGGCCATCGGGGCGGTGAACTGCATCCGTCGCACGCCGGACGGACGGCTGGAGGGTTTCAATACCGACATCATCGGGCTGCGCGAGGCGTTGAGCGAGCTGTTAGGCTTCGCCGAGCTGGACGAGGCGCTCATCCTCGGGACCGGCGGGGCTTCGCAGGCCGTACAGTATGCGCTGGCCGAGCGCGGGATTCCCTTTGCGCTGGTTTCGCGCGACCCGGCGAAGGGAAACTACACCTATGATAATCTGCCGTGTGAGGTGGTGGAGCGCAACAATCTGATTATCAACGCTTCGCCCGTGGGGACCTACCCCAATGTCACGGAGGCGCCGCGCATCCCCTATGCCTACCTCACGCCGGATCACTACCTGCTCGATCTGGTCTACAACCCGGAGGTGACGCAGTTCCTCGACTACGGCCGTCAGCGCGGAGCACATACGTTAAACGGGCGGACGATGTTTGTCGAGCAGGCCGAAGCCTCGTGGCGCATTTGGAACGGTGAAGAACTGCTTTAGGTAAAGTATTGCTTTAAATAAAATACCTCAAAACAATGAAAAACAAAATCTTGTCAACAACCGTACTGTTCGGTTTTTTTTCTTGGGGGGGGGTATCTGCGCAGCAGCCTGTAACACCTCCGCGTTATGACGGTGCCATCGTCAAGGTCTACGTAACCCGACTGGCTGCAATGGTCGAGGATGTGGCTGTCGAGGAGCGTATTCCTGCGGATTCACTCTCGGAGGAGGTGGCAATAGCCTTGCGGATCGACACCCTCGGCAATTTTGTGGGGTGGCGCTTCCTGGACAATACCTGCGAAGGGGCCTATCGGCAGGATCTGGACCCCGCCACGCCCCGGACACGGCAGGTCGTGGAGCGGGCCATCGAACGGATGGACGGGTCGTGGAGTCCCGCGCGTCGGGCCGTGGGCTATGTACAGCGGCTTCGGTTCCGGGTGCCGCTGCAACGCATCGAACAGCAGGTGAATCCCGATCCGCTGCTTTTCATGGGCGAAATCCCGGGCGAGAACTTCTTTCGCTGGGTAGCCGACCGTTCGGGGTATCACTCCTACCGTTTCCCGACGACCGGAGGCCGGGTCCATATCCGCTTCTATGTCGAGGCCGACGGCCGGATAACGATCGACGAGGTGCTCCGCTCGCCCGACAAACGGCTGACGAAACGGGTCATCCAGGCCATCCGGCGCAGCGAAGGCATGTGGACGCCCCGCAAAGTCGACGGCGTGCCCCAGCGCACGGCCTATACGTTCCGGGGCAATTTCATCAACGAGTCCCACTGACCGGGCGGTCATAGCGGAATTCGCGGCCGGAGAGAGCCGGAGCGCCGTCTGCCCGGCAGGACGCTCCGGGCGCATTGCCGGCATGGAAAAAGGCTTCACCTCTGCAGGTGAAGCCTTTTCGCTTCTTCGCCTTTTCATGCCGCGCCGCCGCGCCGCCGTTCCGACGGCCGGGTTCTCAAAGGGCAGACACCGGAACAACGGCCCGGTTGCGAGTCTGTTTTTTTCATCTCCCGCACTCGGGTCTCTTCACCCCCCCCCCCATCCGGGTTCCCTCTCTCCCCCCACCAGGGGTCCCTTCTCTCCCCCTCTCTTCTCTCTCGCCCGCAGTCGGGTTCCTTTCTCTCCCTCTTTTCTCTCTCGCCCGCACCAGGGTTCCTCTCTCTCCCTCTCCTCTCTCTTCCTCTTCCTCGCCCCCTCTCTCGCGCCCCCTCCGCAGGTCTCCGTGCCCGGATTGCGGCACTTCCCTCCGTCGCTATCTGCTCTGCAACAGCGTGCGGGCCTTCTCCAGGTCCTCCGCCCGGACTACAACCTGGGCGGGCATCGTACCAATCGGGTATATGGCCGACATGTATTCGTTGCGGATCGTCGACCAGATCCCGGCACTGTCGAGCATCGATTTCGCGATCTCGGCCTCCGTTACGGTGTTGTACTCCGCCAATACAACCATCGAGTCGTCTTGCATGATCTATTCGTTTTGGTTCGGTATATAAAGTTAAGCATTTTGTTGATAAAATACAAGTACCCGGCCGGGAAATCTCTGTAAATATCGCTATCTTTACCTCGCTAAAACCCGGAAAATCCCTGGAAAATGTCCCAATTCGTACATCTTCACGTACATACGCAATACTCGATCCTCGACGGGCAGGCCAGCATCCCCAACCTCGTGGACAAGGCCATCGCCGACGGTCAACCCGGCATCGCCGTGACCGATCACGGCAACATGTTCGGAATCAAGGAGTTTTACAACTACGTCAAGAAGGTTAAGGGCAAATTCAAGGAGAAGGCTGCCGACTGCGAAGCCCGGCTGGCCGCCCTGCGCGACGGTTCGGAGGCCGTGGATGACCCCGCCGCCGAAATCGCCCGCTGCGAAAAGGAACTGGAGACCCTGCGCCGCAAGGCCGCCTTCAAGGCCATCATCGGCTGCGAGGTCTACGTCGCCCGCCGCACGCTCTACGACAAGGAGGGAAAACCCGACCAGAGCGGTTACCACCTGATCCTGCTGGCCAAGAACCTCCAGGGCTACCACAACCTGATCAAGATCGTCTCGAAGGCCTGGACCGAAGGCTTCTACATGCGCCCGCGCACCGACCATACGGAGATCGAGAAGTATCACGAAGGGCTGATCTGCTGCTCGGCCTGCCTG
Source organism: uncultured Alistipes sp. (assembly GCA_944321755.1). Lineage (GTDB taxonomy): Bacteria > Bacteroidota > Bacteroidia > Bacteroidales > Rikenellaceae > Alistipes. Next base: position 6,547 of record CALUMM010000051.1, on the reverse strand, counting down.
GCCGGGGAGGTGCCGCGCGCCATCACCGCCAACGACCTCGAAAAGGCCGAGGAGGCGATCCGCTGGCACAAGAACCTCTTCGGCGACGATTACTACCTCGAACTCCAGTTGCACAAGGCCACCGTCGAACGGGCCAACCACGAGGCCTACCCCATGCAGCTGCATGTCAACAAGCACCTCCGGGAGCTGGCCGCGAAATACAACGTGCGGATGGTCTGCACGAACGACGTGCACTTCGTCGACGAGGACAATGCCGAGGCCCACGACCGTCTGATCTGTCTCTCGACGGGCAAGGACCTCGACGACCCGAAACGGATGCTCTACTCCAAGCAGGAGTGGCTCAAGACTACCGCCGAGATGGAGTCGATCTTCGGCGAGACGGACCCCGAGGCGATGGCCACGACCGTCGATATCTGCAACCAGATCGAAAACTACTCGATCGACCATGCGCCGATCATGCCCAACTTCCAGATCCCGAAGGAGTTCGGAACCGAGGAGGAGTATCGGCAGCGCTTTACCGAGGAGGACCTCTACAACGAATTCACACGCGCCGAGACCGGAAATGTCGTCATGTCCGAGGAGGAGGGGCGCAAGAAAATCGAGAAACTGGGCGGTTACGACAAGCTCTACCGTATCAAGTTCGAGGCCGACTACCTCGCCAAGCTCACCATGGAGGGCGCACACCGCCGCTACGGCGAGCATCTGACCGAAGAGCAGGAGGAGCGTCTGCGTTTCGAGCTCCACGTCATGAAGACCATGGGCTTCCCCGGCTACTTCCTCATCGTGCAGGACTTTATCCGCGCGGCCCGCGAGGAGCTGGACGTCTCGGTCGGCCCGGGGCGTGGTTCGGCGGCCGGGTCCGCCGTGGCCTACTGCCTGGGCATCACGCAGATCGACCCCATCGCCTACGACCTGCTGTTCGAGCGTTTCCTCAATCCCGACCGTATCTCGCTCCCCGATATCGACGTCGATTTCGATGACGACGGCCGCGGCCGCGTGTTGAACTGGGTGACCCAGAAGTACGGCAAGGAGAAGGTCGCACATATCATCACCTACGGCACGATGGCCACCAAACTCTCCATCAAGGATGTGGCCCGCGTGCAGAAACTCGTCCTCTCGGAGTCGGACCGTCTCTGCAAGCTGGTCCCCGACAAAACCCCCGAGGGCAAGGCCGTGAAGAGCCTCGGGCAGGCCATCGAACTGGTCCCCGAACTGAAGGCCGCCGAGCAGTCGGACAACCCCGTGCTGCGCGACACGATCCGCTATGCCAAGATGCTCGAAGGAAACGTCCGAAATACCGGCGTGCACGCCTGCGGTACGATCATCTGCCGCGACGACATCACCGACTGGGTGCCCGTCTCGACGGCCGACGACAAGGAGACCGGCGAAAAGATGCTCGTCACGCAGTACGAAGGCTCCGTAATCGAGGATACCGGGCTGATCAAGATGGACTTCCTCGGGTTGAAGACCCTCTCGATCATCAAGGATGCCGTGGAGAACATCCGCCAGACCAAGGGCGTGAAGATCGATATCGACGACTTCTCGATCATCAACGACCCCGCGACCTACAAGCTCTACAGCGAGGGCCGCACCGTCGGGACGTTCCAGTTCGAGTCCGCGGGAATGCAGAAGTATCTCCGCGAACTCCAGCCCTCGACCTTCGAGGACCTCATCGCCATGAACGCCCTCTATCGGCCCGGCCCGATGGACTACATCCCGGACTTCATCGCCCGCAAGCACGGCCGCAGCCCCATCGTGTACGATATCCCGATCATGGAGAAGTACCTCAAGGACACCTACGGCATCACGGTCTACCAGGAGCAGGTCATGCTGCTGTCGCGTCTGCTGGCCAACTTCACCCGCGGTGAGTCCGACACCCTGCGGAAGGCCATGGGCAAGAAACTCAAGGACAAGCTGGACCACCTGAAACCCAAATTCATCGAGGGCGGCCGGAAGAACGGTCACGACGAAAAGGTCCTCGAAAAGATCTGGGCCGACTGGGAGAAGTTCGCCTCCTACGCTTTCAACAAGTCGCACGCCACGTGCTACTCCTGGGTGGCCTTCCAGACCGCCTACCTCAAGGCCAACTACCCCTCGGAGTATATGGCCGCGGTGCTGAGCCGAAACCTGACGAACATCGAGCAGCTGACACTCTATATGAACGAGTGCAAGCGCATGGGAATCAGTGTCCTGGGACCCGATATCAACGAGTCGATGCAGACCTTCTCGGCCAACCTCGCCGGGGATGTGCGCTTCGGACTCGCCGCCGTGAAGGGCGTCGGGGCCGCCGCCGTGGAGAGCATCATCGCCGAACGAAAGGCTCACGGCCCATTCAAGGATATCTACGATTTCGTCGAACGGGTCAACTACTCGCTCGTCAACCGCAAGTGTCTCGAAAACCTCGCATACGCCGGGGCTTTCGATTCGATCTCCGATTTCGCCCGCTGCAAGTTCTTCGGGGCCGACTCCCGCGATTCGAGCGGCGTCACCTTCATCGAGCAGCTGATGCGATACGGGCAGCGTTTCCAGAACGAGCAGAACAACGCCCAGCAGAGCCTCTTCGGCGGAGGCGGGCATGTCGATATCCAGCGTCCGGTCATCCCGGCCTGCGCCGACTGGAGCCAGCTCGAAAAACTTACCCGCGAACGCGAAATGGTCGGACTCTACCTCTCGGCTCACCCCCTGGACGACTACAAGATCATCATCGACCACATGTGCAAAACCCAACTCTCGGAACTCGAAAACCTCGAACCCCTCAAGGGTCAGGAGATTGCCGTGGCGGGAATGGTCGTCGGCGTGCAGAACCTCATGACCAAAACCGGAAAGCCGTGGGGCAAATTCAAACTCGAAGACTACAACGGTTCCCATGAATTCGCCCTCTTTGGCAAGGATTATGAGAACTTCCGCAAGTACCTCTTCGCCGACTACTTCCTCTTTATCCGCGGAAAGGTCCAGCCTCGGCCCTACAACGACCAGGAACTCGAATTCAAGATCCTCTCGATGGTCCAGCTGCAGGAGCTGCGCGACACGATGATCCGGGAGATCTCCGTCCAGCTGCCGATCGAGGAGGTGACCGAAACCCTGATCCGCGACTTTGCCGAACGGGTCCGCCGGGCGAAGGGAAACACGCTGCTGCGCGTGAATGTCGTGGACCGCGAGGCGAAGGTCTCCCTGGGACTCTTCTCCAAGAGCCACAAGGTGAGCCTCACGGCCGAACTGACCGACTATCTGGATGAAAACGAAATACACTATTCTATTGCATAACAACAACTTAAAAACAACAAGAAAATGGCACTGGCAATCAACAAAGAGAATTTCGAGTCGCTGATCGCAGGCGATCAGCCCGTGGTAATCGACTTCTGGGCCGAATGGTGCGGACCCTGCCGCATGATCGCCCCCATCGTCGACGAACTGGCCGCCGAGTACGAGGGCAAGGTCGTTATCGGCAAATGCGACGTCGAGGAGAACGATGATATCACGATGAAGTTCGGCGTGCGGAACATCCCGACGATCATCTTCCTCAAGGGCGGACAGCAGGTCGACAAGCAGGTCGGCGCCTGCTCGAAGGATGCCCTCAAGGCCAAGATCGAAAAACTGCTCTAAACGATGATCCGCTGTGTGGATTACCACGGCCTGCAGGCCGTGGAGTTTTCGAAGGGCGACTATACGGCGCTGCTGGTCCCCGGGATGGGTGCCAACCTCATCCGCCTGGCCGACACGCGGCGCGGCGTCGAGGTGCTGCACACCCCGGCCGAGGAGGAGATCGAAACCTTCCTCCGACGTCCGCAGGTCTTCGGGCTGCCGATCCTCTTCCCGCCCAACCGCATCGCCGACGGCCGCTACACCTTCGAAGGACGGACCTATCAATACCCGATCACGATCGAGAAGGAGCACAACTACCACCACGGCATCCTCAAAAGCCAGCCGTTCCAGGTCTCGAAGGCCGTGGAGACGGACGACGAGGTGCTGGTCGAGTGCCGCTACTACGCCAATGCGGGCAGCGACGCCATTTTCCGCGACTTCCCGCACGAGTTCAAGTGCAAGATCGTCTACCGGCTGACGGCCGAAGGGCTGGAGCAGGAGGTGGTCTTCACGAACCGCAGCCGCGAACGGATGCCGTTGGGCGTAGGGTTTCATACCCCGCTGCGGATCCCGTTTGCCGGGGGCGAAGCGGAAGATTACGTGATGCGCGTGGCTGTGGGTGAACAGGTTGAACTGAGCAGCCGCAACCTCCCGACCGGCAGGAAGTTGCCGTTGTCGGAGCAGTTTGCGAAACTGCGCAGTGAAGGGCTGCGCGTGACGGGTTGCGAACCCATCGAGGCGGGCTTCACGCTGCGCGAAATCGAGGTCGACGGAAAACCCTATCGCGGGGCTGTGGTCGAGAATCTCCGCACCGGCGTGCGGGTCTTCTACGAGGTGGACCGTCAGACGACCTACTGGACGATCTGGAACAACGGCGGGCAGGTGCCCTACTGCTGTCCCGAACCGCAGTCGTGGGTGACCAACGCCCCGAATGCCGCCGATCCCGCGGCCGAAGGCTTTCAGTCGGTGGCGCCCGGCGAATCGTGGCGTGCGAAATACCGGCTGTACGTTCGTTAACGGGTAGAAGCGGGCGTTTTAGCAACACAAGACTTTGAAAATGCCTGCTTTACGTCGTCTGAGTTAAAGGAAAGCGGGAGGTCTCCGAAAAGACCTCCCGCTTCGCTTTAGAACGACTCCTCGAAGACCGTCTCCGAGAGCGGTTTGCGGAGCGTGTCGTGGCGGTCGGGCGACGAAGGCTCCCCGGCCCCGTAGCCCACCAGCAGGATGTTCACCGGCTCGACGTGGGCCGGAAGGTGGAACTCCTCGCGCACCGCCTCCGGTTTGAACATGCAGATCCACAGCGTGTCGAGCCCCAGCGATGCCGCGCAAAGCATCATGTGGTCCGTCACGATCGAGGCGTCGATGTCCCCGATCTTCTTCCCGTCGTACTTCCGCGTCCACACCTCGTCCGTGTCGGCGCAGACGATGATCGCCAGCGGTGCCCCGAAATCCCGCGTGCAGTGCGTCAGACGCTCCAGCCCCTCCCGCGACTGCACGACCACAAGCCGCTGCGGCTGGCGGTTCGCGCCCGTCGGGGCCACACGACCCGCTTCGAGAATCTGTTGCAGCTTTTCCGGTTCGACCTTCCGGTCGCTGTATTGACGGCACGCATAGCGCCGTTTGGCCAGTGCGAGAAAATCCATAGCAGTAAGCAGTAAAAAGTAAGGTTTGTTTGCTGATTCCGTTTTCGCGAAGATACGCAAAATTTGCCGCGTGTACAAATTCCGGAACAGCCTTCCGCCGCCGGAAAGCCCCCTCCCGCCGCCTTCCGCCGCCCGACCCTCCCGTCCCGCGTCAGATACTGTCAGTTGCAACTGACAATCTGGCAGAAATCGTGGGCTGGCACACCGTTTGTTGTTTTCCGGGGCAGAAAAATCAAAAAAACAATACAACCTGTTATGAAAAACGGAAAAATCGGAGTTACGACGGAGAACATCTTCCCTGTCATCAAGAAATTCCTCTATTCGGATCACGAAATTTTCCTCCGCGAGTTGATTTCCAACGCCGTGGATGCCACCCAGAAGCTGAAAACCCTCTCGGCCAAGGGCGAAATGAAGGGTGAACTGGGCGACCTGACGATTCATGTCTCGGTGGACCCCAAGGCCAAAACCCTCACGGTCTCCGACCGAGGGATCGGCATGACCGCCGATGAACTGGACCGCTACATCAACCAGATCGCCTTCTCGGGCGCCGAGGAGTTTATGGCCAAATATAAGGACCAGGCCATTATCGGCCACTTCGGGCTCGGGTTCTATTCGGCCTTCATGGTTGCCGACAAGGTCGAAATCTTTACCCGTTCGTGGCAGGAGGGCGCCAAGACCGTGCACTGGAGCTGCAGCGGAACCCCCGAGTTCGAAATGGAGGAGACCGACGAGGCCCGTGACCGCGGGACCACCATCGTGCTCCACCTCGCCGACGACACCCAGGAGTATGCCGAGGAGTCGAAGGTTTCGGAGCTGCTGAAGAAATACTGCCGCTTCCTGCCCGTGCCCATCGCCTTCGGAAAGGTCAAGGAGTGGAAGGACGGCAAGTACGTCGATACCGACAAGGACAACATCATCAACGACGTCGACCCGCTCTGGACCCGCAAGCCCTCGGAGATCACCGAGGAGCAGTACAAGGAGTTCTACCGCGAGCTCTACCCGTTGAGCGACGAACCCCTCTTCTCGATCCATCTGAACATCGACTACCCGTTCCACCTGACCGGTATCCTCTACTTCCCGAAGATCCACAACAACTTCGAGATTCAGAAGAACAAAATCCAGCTCTACTGCAACCAGGTCTATGTCACGGATCAGGTCGAGGGGATCGTCCCGGAGTATCTGACGCTGCTCCACGGCGTCATCGACTCGCCCGACATCCCGCTCAACGTCTCCCGCAGCTACCTGCAGAGCGACGCCAACGTCAAGAAGATTTCGAGCTACATCACCCGCAAGGTCGCAGACCGTCTGCAGGAGCTCTTCAA
>CALUMM010000050.1 GCA_944321755.1 uncultured Alistipes sp. | reverse complement strand
GACATCCGGGCGGCCTTGGTCTCGGTCCCCACCTTGAGCGACGACTTGCGCGTCAGGAAAACGCACTCCCGAACCACCACATCCCGCAAATCACGGTTCAGACCCAGGTTGTTCGTCGTCTTCACGGCCACGTTGTCGTCCGAACAGTAGGCAAAGCAGTGCTCAATCCGCACCCGTCGCGAAGCATCGGGGTCGAAGCCGTCGGTATTGGGGACCGTCGCGTCGTTGATGAGTTTCACGTCGCGGATCGTCACGTCGTCCGAATAATGGATGTGCGTATTCCACGCCGCGGGATCCCGCAGCAGGATACCCTCGATGCGGACGTTCCGGGAGTTCCGGATCCGGATCAGATTGGCCGGTTTGCCCTGAGCCCGAAGCGCGGCTCCGTTGCCGTCGATGATCCCCCGTCCCGAAATCGTGACATTCTCGGCACTGTCGATGAGGATCAGCCGGCTGAAGGTCATCCATTCGCCGTTGTCGGTATAGTGCTCCTTATTGTAAATATGGTCAGCCTCCAGCCGGCCGCCGTCGGTCGGATAGTCCCGACGGTCGTCCGAACCCCGGATGATCGCCCCGTCGGCGAGGTAAATCCGCGTATGGCTGCCGATACGCAGCGTTCCCGTCCGGTAAACGCCCCGCGGAAAGATCAGCAGCCGCTTCGTCGCCGAAGCGAGGTCGAGCGCCCGCTGCAGATTGGCCGTCTGAAGTCCCTCCCCATCGACGAAATCCGCGGCATTCAGCACCCGGTCATTCATCTCCGGGGCCTGTTCCGGACGATCGGCCAGCAGGAAAAGGCGCTCCCGGTCATTGATCCGCACGACCCACCACCCCGCGCCGGGGAGCGTGAACGTGGCCGCCGGGCCCTCGATCCGGGTCTCCACGCCGCGGGCCGCCGGGCTCACCTCGCAACACGTGATCGGCTCGTCGCACTCGATCCGGACGGGAGCCTCCCCGTCGAGCGAGAAGTTGACATAATAAATGTCCTTGTAGGCCTCCACCGGCAGCGACACGCCGTCAACGGTCACCCGACAGCGATCGGTGATCGTATGGCATTCGGGCTGGGTCGCCAGCGTGGGGCGGACCCGGTCGGCACCCTGCACCGGCCACGTCAGCGCCCAAAGCGCCGACACCAGACATCCCATATATCCGAGGCTTCGCATCCTACAATTTCTTGTTATCGGGGAACTTTTTCGTCGTCAGCGCCTTGAAGTCGGGAATCAGCACCACGCTGTTCCGTCCAATCGTATAAGAGTCGGTCCGGACCTTGGTTTTCTTGTCGCGGATGCTCTTGTACTTGATCGAAGGATTGAGGGCCGTCACGAGCTTGTAGGCGCGTTTTTTCGCATCCTTGTCGAGTTTTTCGATCTGCGGGCACACCTTGGCAAGCAGCGTCTTCAGATCCGTATCGTCCACGGCCTTCATGTCGGCCGAGGGACTCTCGGCACCGACCCACACGGCCTCGCCGCCTTCGGGAATCCGGTCGATCAGATCGCAGACGGCCAGGTAGTTCATATCCTTGCCGTCCCGCACGATCATCTTCGCGTAGTAGTTGGTCATGTAACGGACATACCCTTCGGGCAGGTTCCGGGAGGCCAGTCGTTTCGTAATGGCGCGCGAGACGTTGTACTGATTGGCGATGAAGTTGTAGTCGTCGGCCACGATGTAGCCCCGCTCTCCGGTGTAGTGGGCCGTAGAGGCGAGAATCGCCGCAAAGGCATCGAGCATGTAGCGGAATTCGGGCGTCGAGACGTCGATACCCGGGTTCTGCTCCCGGACGAAGGCGTCGGCAAGGGTCCGGAACTCCGCCTGCTGCGCGATGGGGAACGACACCTCACCGGCAAACTGCTTCATCTCCTCGGGTGCCGGAACGAAATTGGCCTGCGAAAGGTTGATCGCAACGGGTTTGCGGCCCTCACGGTTCAGACGCGGTTCGGAGATTCCCGGCAGCGGCGAGGGATCGACGTAATCCACCACCTCGACCGTCGCCGACGCCGACCTGAGCCCCGTTGCCGAAGCCGTAATGGTCACCGTGCCGGTCTCTCCGGTCGCCCGGATCAGGTTGATCACCGGAGCGTCGATATACATCGTACCCTCGTACTCCTCGTGCTTGTTCCGGTCGCTGATGTAGACATCGGGGCCGACGAGCGTCGCAGGGCCTTCGACGTGGAACTTCAACGTATTGTTGGCTCCGTAGACATGCACGCTGTCCTTGTCGACGATATCCACCTTGAACTCGACGATGTTGTCGGGCGTGGACATCATCCGGTCCGCCGACACCCGAATCGTCAGCGCCGCAGGCTCCCCGGCCATCACGACGCGGTCCTTCACCACCGTACCGTTGCGATGCGTCGCCACAGCCTCGATGACACCCTGCTCGATCGTCACATCCGGAAACTCCACACAGAAATTATTGTCCACATTGGGACGTTTTTCCCCGATCTTGCGGCCGTTGACCCACAGTTCGACCTTTGCACAGTTCGAATCCACGGTAATCATCTTCTTCTGGCCCACATACTGCGAACGCCAGAAATGCGGCTGGATGTGCACCATCGGCTTGCGCGAGAAGTTCGCCTGCCAGAGATAGTAGACATATTTCGGGGTGCGCCAACTGTCAACCCATCCCTTCGGGTTCACGTGCTTGAGCGGCGAATTGACATACTCCCGGTCGGCACCGTGGTCGGCATAGAGCCACACCGTACCGTTGTGCTCCGAAATGGGATTCTTCGAACTCCGGGAACGCAGGTGCTGCCAGTAGTCCGTACCGGCCCACTGACCGTCGGAAGGCTCCAGATTCATGTCGTCCTTGTCGTACCATCCCCGGATCGTACAACGCAGATAGCTCTCCACGGGCATCTCCTTGTCGGTATGCTTGCAGAACTCCGGATTGTAGGAGTCGTTGTAGGGCTGACGCACCGTGATGATGCGCGTCGGGTCCTCCTCGGCGGCATACCGCGAATCGCAGGCATGGTCGGTCTCGTTGCCCATCGACCAGATGATGATCGACGGATGGTTCCGGTCCCGGCGGATCATTTCGCGGCAGTTCTGCTCCTGGACCTCCTTCGAGAAGTTCTGGTTCTTGATGTTCGGAAGTTCCTCATTGATGCAGATGCCGTGGCGATCCATGAATTCGTAAACCGACGGGTCGTTCGGATAGTGCGCCGTACGCATGTAGTTGATATCCAGCCCGAACTTCATATCCTCCATGTCGCGCTGCGCAATCCACTTCGGGAAGGCTGCCCCCAGCCACGGGAACTCCTCGTGGCGGTTGATGCCGTGCAGGTGGGTGACCTTGCCGTTGAGGATCAACCGATGAATATCGTAATCCCACGAAATGCTGCGAATACCAAATGTCGAATGATAGACATCAACCAACTCCCGCCCGACATAGATCTCACTGTAGGCGTGGTAGATATAGGGTGAATCGGGGCTCCAGAGCTTCGGATTCCGCAGCCGCGGGATCGACTGGTCGAATTCGGCAATCGTGCCGGGTTCGATGCTTTTGGAGCTCTCCAGCCGTTTGACGATCTGCCCGTCGGCATCCGTCACGACCGTCTGCAGGGTCACCGCAGCAGCCTCGGGACGTTGATTCCCGACATAGGTGCGGATCCGCACGGAGGCCTGGCGGGCCGAGACTTCGGGCGCGGTGATGAACGTACCCCCTTCATGCTTGTAGGAGCCCTGGAACGGGACACTCACCCGGTCCGTAATAACCAGCCGGACATCGCGGACGATTCCGCCGTAGACGACCCAGTTCCCGGCATTCATCGGAGGGATGCGGTACTTGTCGTTCAGTGCGTTCTGCACGGCCACGACCAGCACGTTCTCCTTCCCGAACTCGACGGCATCGGTAGCGTCGACATAGAAACTCGTGAAACCGCCCTTGTGATCCCCAAGGTATTTACCGTTGAGATACACCTTGGAATACTTCTGTACGCCGTCGAACTCGAAACAGATCCGCCGGTCGCGGTACTCCTCGCCGATGACGATCCGCTTCCGGTACCAGCCCCAGCCGTTCCACCAGTAGGGATTGTCCGAAGCCGCAGCGTTCCGGATGTAAGGGTGAAGTTCCCGGGTCGTTTCGTAAGTCTGCCACGTATGAGGCACGGCAATGCAACTCCAGGCCGAATCGTCGAACGTCGGCAGTTCATAAACGCCCTTGACCTCCTCCTCGTCGGGAAGGTAATTGAACGTCCACTCGGTATTGATCGTCTTTGCAAGACGGTGATTCGCCTGCGGGACATAATTCTGAGCCGACACGGCGACAGTAAACAGCATGGCCGCCACGGTCAAAAAAATCCGCCCGACGAAACGCTTCGATATCAATTCAACTCTCATTACAACTATTCATTTGGATACTATTGCTTTCCTCGATCTTCCCAAGGTCATTCCCCTGCCTCGGAGTCATCCGTGACATCCAGCACGACGCGGAAGCCAATCTCTTCGGAACGGGTCCCGGGCTGAATCTTGAAACGCATGGTCGTCTTCACGGCATACTCGGGCTGATTCCACGATCCGCCGCGCAGCACCTTGAGCCGTCCCTCGGCCGGACCCTGAGGATCCTCGACATAGGAGATCTGTTCCTCCTTCTGAGCGCCGTCCCCCTGGATATAGAGTACCGGACCCTCGGTAGCTATGGCGGCGTTCGCACACATCTCATAATAAGTTTCGCCATACCAGTCCGAGCACCACTCCATGACGTTGCCGCACATATCGGTCAGCCCGAGTGCATTGGCCGGATCGGTCTTTCCATCCTTCATCTCACCACAACGGTGCGCCATACGGCCAACCCGTTCGACCCGATTCCCCGCACCATCGGTAATCACCGTAACCAGACCGGTTCCATAGGAAGGATTCTTCGAATTGAAGAACCAGGCGGCCTTGTTCGAGGAACTGTTGCTGCTGTAAGCCAAACAACGGACGGTTGCATCTGCGGCCGTAGCAGCCTTGGCGGCCATTTCCCACTCGGCCTCGGTCGGCAGACGACCGCCAATCCAGCGGGCAAAGGCGTCGGCCTCCTTCCAGGTGATGTAAACCACGGGGAAATCCTTGCGCGAATTCCCGTCGGGATCGGTCCACTTCCAGAAGGGCTCCTTGGGCATCTGAACCACGTTCGGATTGGCCTCCACAAACTTCTCGAACTGCTCGACCGTGACGTTGCCCTTCATCATGCGGATGTGCTTGGTCAACTTCACATAATGGGCCGGGCGCTGGTCATAAAGGGTTGTCGAACCGGTATCGTCGGTCCCCATTACGGCATAGAGCGGCTGTCCTTCGATACCCCAGGCACTGCCGAAGTCAATGTCGGCCCACTGGTCCTCTCCAATGACCGAATAGGGATCCGCCGAAGATTCGAGAACGATATCGGGAACATCCTCGACACTGTCCTCATGGTCGTACAACGAATCGGGGGTATCATTGCAGGCCGAAACGATCAGTCCGGCTGCCGCCATCAAAGCTAAATGGAATCTATTGCGTATCATCTTCATCATTTTTTTCAGGATGATTACCATCCGGGGTTCTGGGAAAGGTTGGTATTGGCAATCCGCTCATCGGCCGGAATCGGCAGCAGCAGATGTTTGGACTGGGCATTCTTGCTCAATTCAATGAAAGGCACGTCCAGTTCGGGAGTTTTCTTGCCGTCCAGCGGGTTGATGAAGGACTGTTTCATATCCTCACCGCTCATCTCCTGAACCCGGGCCGTGAAGGCGGCCATCACTTCGAGATAGCGTCCCGTGCGCCGGAGGTCGTAGAGGCGGTAAGCACCCTCTCCGGCAAACTCCCAACGTCGCTCCTGAAGAATGGCATCGGCCAGATCGTCATGTCCGAGCGAAGCGTCCAGCCCGGAGAGCAGAGCCCGCTGGCGAACGATATTGAGGAAGAAAACAGCCTTGTCGGGCGCTCCCAGTTCGTTGTAGGCCTCGGCCAGCATCAGGTAGGCATCCGCCGTGCGAAGCATGATGAAGTTCGGACCTGCAAGATTCTGGTTCAAAGCGACGATATCGTATCCCTTGAGGAAATGGGGCTTGTTGGCGCTGGTGATCTGATAAGTCTGACGATAACGCATATCGTTGGTATCATACGAACTGAACAGATCATACGAAGGCGTATAACTCTGATAACCGCTCGTAGCGCCCTGGATCGTCTCACCGCTGGCACCCTTGAGTTCCGAAGGAGCCACCTCACGGTGCCAGGTATTGTTGAACTTGTCCTCGGCCTGGGCATTGATCTCCAGCAGAACCTCCTTCTTACGCTCTTCAACCTCCTTGTAACGAGTATCGAAGATGTAGTTGTACTGCGAGCAGAGTCCGTAATTTTCATTGAGTTGCGTATCTTCGGCGAAGAGATCGAGAGTCGAAATGACATTCATGTACTCCTTGCGGACAAGATACATCTGGGCCAAGAGGGTCTTGGCTGCGGCTTTCGAGACCGTCAAGGGGTATCCGACACCGGAGGAGACGGTAATCACGGAAGGATTCTCCTCGGCAATGGTCGCCACCCATTCCATGTCGGAAATCAGCAGCGAATAGACGGCATCCACCGACGACCGGCTCGGCCGGATGTTGTCCTCCTTGACGGAGTAGACCGGGACCGTCACAAGGGGTACCTCGCCCCAGAGCTGCACGAGTTGGAAATAGGCCCAAGCCCGGTAGAACTTGGCCTCGGCAACGATGTTGTCGCAATTCGAAGGACTCAACTCGGGACGTGCCTCCATCTTGTCGATCAGAATATTGCACTGCTCAATCACCGTATAGAGTTTTCCCCAGATGCTCTTCACGATCGAGTTGCTGGGATTGAGCGTCAGATAGGCGACGGCCTTGCGGTCGACGTTGGTCGACGAATAGTCGATGTTGTCGGTCATCGTGTCGGTCAGGTACATGAAGTCCGTACCGAAAACCGTATTGCGCACCTGGTAATAAGCCCCGTAAAGAAAGAGCATGGCCTCTTCCTCGTTGTTGATGTAGGCATCGAGCGGAATCTGGGTCTTCGACTGCTCGTCGAGGAAATCACAGGATTCCAGGGCAAAGGCCGCAAGGAGAATGAAAAGTATCTTTTTCATGTTCTAATGCCGGTTTAGAAGGTGATGTTGAGATTGAATGTGAAGGTCTTGACCGCCGGATAGCTGCTTCGGTCGATACCGAGCGTGGAGTTCGAGGTTCCCACCGAGCTGCTCATCTCGGGGTCGAAGCCCCGGTATTCGGTCAGCGTCCAGAGGTTTGTGGCCTTGAGCGAAAGGATCAACCGCTGCATCCCGATCTTGCGCGAGAACTTCTCGGGAACGGTGTAGCTCAGCGAGAGCGTCTTCAGACGCAGGTAGGAACCGTCCTCGACCCAACGGTCGATGACATTCGCCGTGTACTGGCGCGCCGTGGACTGCGAACTGTAGGAGGCCGGAATCGGCTTCGTGCCTCCCGCCCAGCCCTGATCGCCGATGATCGGGTTGGCCGGGCGCCAGGCATTGAGCGCATCGGCATAGGAGTTGTTGTTGCCGGCCTGATAGGTGTCGAGTTTCGTCACGTTGGTGTTCACGATCTTGCCGCCCAGGGCATAGTTGAAGAAGACGGTCAGGGACCAGTTCTTGTAGTTGAACGTATTCGTGAAACCGCCCATGATGTTCGGCAGGGCCTGACCCAGAACGACCTTGTCGTTATCGTCGATCACGCCGTCGCCGTTCTGGTCGACGTACTTGAGCATACCCGGCCGGGTCTGCATACTCAGCGGGTCCTCGACCCACACCGCATCGTCGGCATAAACCTCGTCCCAACTCTTGTAGATCTCGGTTTTGTAGCCCTTAATGACGCCCAGCGGCTGACCGAGCAACAGATAGGTGATGTTCTGGTTCACGCCGTTGCTCATGTAGTAGAGCACCACGTTGTCGTTTCCGCCCAGATCGGTCACCTCACTCTTGTTCCAAGCGATATTGAAGTCGGTGTTCCAGCTGAAATTCTTGTGTTCGATGTTGCGGGTGTGGATCTCGAACTCGACACCCTTGTTGTCGATGTTTCCGACGTTGGCCGAGACCTGCGAGTAACCGGTCGTCAACGGCAGACGGTAGTTGTAGAGCAGGTTGTAGGTCTTCTTGTAGTAGGCATCCAGCGAGAAGCGGATCCGGTTTTTGAACAGGCCGACGTCCAGACCTCCGTTGTACTCGTGGGTGGTCTCCCACTGCAGGTTGGGGTTGCCGATCTGCGAGATGGTCGAACTGTTGTAGGACTGTCCGTTGATCAGCACCTTGTTCGAAGAGAGCATCGTCTCGGCCTTGTACTCGCCGATCCGGTCATTACCCGTGACACCCACACTGAAGCGGGGCTTCAACTCCGAGATCCAGCGCACCTTCTTGAGCCACTTCTCCTTGTTCATGCGCCAAGAGATCGACGCTGCAGGGAAATAACCGTAGCGGCTGTCCTCACCGAAGCGCGACGAACCGTCGGCGCGCAACGAGAAGGTGAACGTAAAGCGCTGATCATACGTATAAATAGCCCGGGTGAAGAACGACGAGTGCGTGATCGCCTTGTAGCTCGATCCCGGAACGCCTATATAGGCTCCTGCCCCCAGATTGTTCCACATGAAATAATCGGTATCAAAACGGGTCACATCAATATTGAACCCTTCCGACTGTTCACGCTGCCAGCTCTGACCCAGCGTCCACATCAGATAGTGCTTCTTCTTGAATGTCCGGGAGTAGTTGATGTAGTTTTCGTTGCTCCACGAAATGCCCTGCGAAGTTTTGCGCGTCGCCTTGTTGTTCTTGTCGATATCCGACTCCTTGGTATAGATCGAGCGCAGCACATAGGCATAATCGTTGTTGTTGCTGAACTTGTATCCGACCGTCGAGTTGAAGGTCCAGTACTTTTTCCGGTCGATATCCCAGCGGAACACGGCATTCAGATCGGCATTGATGCGTTTGTTCCACTGGTTGGAGTTCATGGCCTTGGACGCCTCGGTATTGATATTCATTACCTCACCGGTCTCCTCGTCGATATAGGTGCCGTCGCCGAGGTCTGTACCGTTCACCGTATTGGTCGGTTTCTGCATCAGCATACGCATGGTGGCGCCGGAGTCTCCCGAACTGATCTTCTCGGTTTGCTGGCGGCTGATCGAGCCCTTCACGTCGAGATGCAGCCGGGGCGAGAGATTCATATTGAACTTGGTGCTGAAATTCAGACGCTCGTTGCTCGAATTGCGCAGAATACCCTGCTCGTTGAGATAGCCGCCCGAAATGTAGTAACGCATGTCCTTCGACCCGCCCTGCAGCGATACGGTATAGTTGTGACGCTGGGCCATGTCGCGCAACAGGCGTTTCTGGAAATCATAGGTTGCCAACGTGTCGGGCTGCAGGGATTTGAAGCTGCTGACACCCCACATCATGCGTCCGAAATCATCATACTCGGCATATTGGGGGCTGTCCATCATCTCGATCCGGTAACGGGGGATGGAGAGACCGAAATCGGCATTGATCGAGAGTTTGGGTTTTCCGGCCTGACCGCTGCGGGTGGTGACCATCACCACGCCGTTGGCGCCGCGTGATCCGTAGATGGCCGTAGCCGCAGCATCCTTCAGGATCTCGATACCCGCCACGTCGTTCGGATTGAGCATCGACAGCGCAGACTCGTCCGAGGGGATGTTGTCGATCACCACCAGCGGGCTGGTCTCGCCGGAGATGGACGTTCCGCCACGGATACGCATGGCAATTTCACTGCCGGGTTCGCCCGAGGCCGTGATGACGAGCACACCGGTGGCATTTCCCTGAAGGGCCTGCTCGATCGACGAAACCGGGGTTTTGTTGATGTCCTTCTCGTTGATGACGGAGATCGAACTGGTCAGGTTGCTGCGGGGGACGTATCCGTAGCCGACGGCCACAACCTCTTCGATCTCCTGGGCTGCGGGCTGCAGCCGGACATTGATCTTCGTCCGCTTGTTCACCGGGACGCTCCGCCGGGTGTAACTCAGATGCTGAAAGATGAGCGAGTCGTTGACGGGTACGTTGGTCAACATGAAATCGCCGTTTACGCCGGTGGTCGTTCCCTTATAGGTACTGGAGACGATGACCGACACACCGACGATCGGTTCTCCCGAATCCGCATCGGTCACGACACCCGAAACGGAGATGTGCTGCTGTGCCATCACCGACGGCATCGTCAGAAAGGTTGCAAACAGGGCCGCAAGAGAGAGTGCCGACCGTTTGAACCCTGATCCGAATAAAAAGTCAAAGTTTTTCATTCATCAGTTGGGTATTTTAGGTTATACGTTTGTCGCTCGAAGGCTACACAAAATTAGGAAGAGGGCCGGAGGCGGATGTTGAATATTTTTTCGATTATGTCCGTTTTTCGCCGTTTTTGGCCGAATACAAACAGGCGAAAAGCCATTACCGGCGAATCTGCGCACCGTCCAGAACATTCATCATCATGTTGAAGACCATCTGTACGGCGACTTCATCATATTTGGGCCGATGGTTTCCGGCCGCGTCCGGCTGCGAAACATCCAAACGCCCTTCGGTCAGGAGTCCCGAGAGGATCAGCGCCCCCTTTCCGGGTCCGAATCCGATCCGCATGACGGGAGTACGGGTCAGATTTTTCCCGGCCGAGGCCAGCGGCACGAGTTCCGATGCGGAGCCCTGTTCCGAGTTTCGATACCCGCTTCCGAGATCGGTGATGCGGATCGGGGCCTTGGGGTTGATCGACATGGCCAGCGCCGGAGCATCCTCCACCAAGAACTCGACCTTGCGCCGAAGCTCCCGCATGAGATCCTTATTGTCCGGGATGGAATCGTAGGCGAAAAATCCGCACAACTCATAGGCGTAATAATCTCCTTGCGCCATCCGTGCAATGTCGGCTCCGCGCCGGCTCCATTGTACGGAGAAGGCTTCGCGGCTCAGGCCCTGCACGTCGAAATCCGCAGCCGGGACGATCAGACCGCCCCGCATTCCGTTCCACAAGGCGGTATGACGTTCCGTGAGCCGGGTCCATAACTCCCGGTGCAGCGAATCGGGATGGAGATGGCTTTCGGGTTCCGCAGCTTCGGTACAGGTAAGCGAAAGTCCTCCGAAAAGTTCGTAGCAGGTGATCTTCGGATCGGTTACCCGGGCCACGCCCTGCAGGGGGCCCAGTTCTCCGTCTTCGGAGGGATAGCCCTGCCCGAGATAACGCTCCCCGACGTCCAGCATCACCACCCCCGCACCGCGGGCGATTGCCGCTTCGACCCGTTCCCGGAAGTCATCGAAACGCTCCCAGCCGCCGCGGCCGAGGAGCAGCACGTCGGCCACCGCATCGTCGGCGACAACCCGCAGTCCCGACCGGCGGGCCATGGCCAGCAGTTCGGATTCCGATTCGGGAACATAGACCGCGGCCCGGGCCAGTGCCTCCGGGACCCGGGCCTCGAAGACCCGGATGTCCCACTCGGAGACGACCGGATATTTCACCTCACCGGTCGGATTGAGCAACGTGGTCCGCAACCGGTAATCGCCGCAGGCTTCCGGCATCGCAACCCGGCACGTAACGACCTCTTTCGCACAGGGCTCGACCCGGCACGAGACAATCCGGGAAAAATCGTGGCGTTCGAAGGCATCGGCCACCTCCACCCGGGCGAAGAGGGTTGCCGCAGAGTCCGTATCGTTGAAGAAATGAAGCGGAAGGTCGACTTGCTGTCCCGGGCGGAAATTGCAGTCCCAGACATCCATGCTCACGGCCCGGGGCGACCAGAGTACGGTCAGGGCATTCCAGACGGATTTCGGAGTTCCTTCGCGCAACGGTCCCATGAACCAATGGTTTCCGTCGTCCGAACTGCTGGCGATCGTGAAGGGAGCCACGCCGGCAGCCCCGATCCGCCGCCAGTATTCGGCGACCTTGCCACACGAGCGGTCGAGATGGTGCAGCCGCTCGCGGGCCGTATGGCTGCGCCCCAGAAAGCGCATGTAGCTCTCCCGGATGGAGGGATAACCGCCCATGTCTCCGTTACCGTCGAGGTAGTTTCCGCCGAATTCGTCGACCATGATCGCCTTGGGGAACTGTTCGCTGGAGTCGTAGTAAAGCCCGAGGTTTTCGAAGAGGCTCCACCAGTATTTATGGATATGCATCACGTCCCGGTCCTCCAGAATCAGCGGCGGATACGCCGGGACAATCTCGTTCAAGGCACTCCAAACCGTTTGGAGCTGGTCGCCCTCGGTTTCGTTGTAGGGGTGGTAGAGCAGCACCGAAGGGTGCCGTGCCGCCAGATCGAACCATTTGGGATACTGCTCCATGAGGCTCTCCCGCGAAGCGGGCATCCCGTGGAAGAAGCTCCATTCGTACTGGACGGCCAGTCCGTAGCGATCGCACAGGTCGAGCAGCCGCTCGGGCGGCACTCCGAGGTGGAAACGCAACAGGTTGGCGCCGTGTTCCTTCAGACGCCGGACAATATTGTCCCGGAACCACAGCGTATCATACCCCACTTCCCGGCCCTCGGCATCCCGCATCCAGCGGTGCCAAACGACCGTACTGCCGCGGAGTTTCAACGGGCGGCCGTTAAGCCGGAACTGTTTGTCGACGACCGCGGCCCGCCGCAACCCGAGAGTCTGACGCCATTCGGAGAGCACCTCGCCCCGGCGATTAAGCAAATCGACCTGCAGGTCGTAACAAACCGGATTCTCGGGCGACCACTCCTTCAAAACACCCCGATAATCGAATGCAACGTTGTTTTCTCCGGCGGCTGCGGGCCCGGTTTCGGAGAGCAGCGTCCGCCCCTTCTCCGACACGGTAATTCGCGCCGTAGCGGCCTTTGATCCGGCAACCCGGTAACGCAGCGCCAGAGTCCCGGCTGCAGGGTCGCAATCGGCAAGCACCCGATTCACGCAGGCATCCGTATAAAGGTGCAGGACGACGTCGTCCCAAAGCGACGACGAGCAGTTGCTCCGCCACTGGTCCACCTTGGGGATGAACGACGCATCGGAGGCCGGGACATCGGCCAGCGAGGCCAGCGAGATCTCCAGGGTTACCGTTGCGGAGGGTTTCAGCGCCCGATGCCGGAGCGGATGCAGCGAACGGATCATCCCGCCCTCCTGCGAAGAGACCCGTTCTCCGTTGACATACACTTCGGGACGGAACCGGGCGCCCTTGAGTTCGAGCACGGCCGCATTCCACGATCCGGCCGGAAGGGTGACACGGCGCCGATACCAGAGGCGTCCCTCATGCGGGCGGGTCGGGTCCATCGGGATTCCGGGGACCAGGGTCGTTGCCCGGTAGTCGCGGTCGATTCCATACTCCCAGGAGCCGTTCAGATCGAGATCCGCACAGCGAACCTTCGCCGAAAGCGTCCCGACACACCCGATCACGAAAAACAGTACGAACAAGCCGAATCGTTTCATTCAAATAAGCAGTTTGGATTTGTAAACAAAGGTAGGGAGAAGCGGTCGGGCGAATGTTGGGATATTTCCTGAAAAGTTTGGATTTTTTATTTCGAGGTTTGCCGAAAACAAAAAAATAGTACCTTTATCTTCCGAAAAGAGTTCCGCCATGATGTATTTTTCCAACCACACCCGAACCATACTTCTGTATATCACGCTTTTCCTGTCCGGATTGAGTCCGCTCCGGGCCGAAACGGTCATTTCGCCCGTCGCGGACAGCCCGATCGGAAACTCGATCACGGCCCTGCTGCAGGACGACGACGGCTTCATCTGGGTGGGGACCATCGCCGGGCTGACCCGCTACGACATGTACAGCTACCAAAGGTTCGGCGAATGCGACGGATTGCCGATCTCCCGGACGATGATCCGCAGTCTGGCCAAAGACGCCAGGGGGAACATCTGGATCGGAACCGAAAACGGCGCCCTGATCTACAATCCCGAACGGGAGGAGTTCCGGCGCCTCGGCGATGCGAAGCTTGCGGTCCCCATCAAAACCATTACGCCGACATCCGGGGGGGGGAATCTGCTGCTCACCTCGGGGGAGGGAATTGCCGTCGTCGACACGCAGACGCTCGAATACCGGCTCATTCCGGGCAGGGAGGCTGAATATCTGAACAACATCCTGGTCACGACGACCGACCGCCGGGGAGATATCTGGAGCTGGAGCCACGGCCGGCTCCTGCGGTTCGATTTTTCCGGGGATCCGATGTCCCCCACGATCGAGAGCTGGCCCTTCGCCCACGAAGTCCGGGCCCTGGCCGTAGATTCGCTGAACAGGCTGTGGTTCAACGACCGCCGCCGTCTGATGACCGTTCCGCTTCCGGCATCCCCCGACGAGGAGCTCCCCTCCGCGGAGGTGATCTCCAACGCCATCGACGTGCGGGCCATCCACATCGACGGCAGCGAGGTCATCGTAACCTCCTACTACGACGGAATCCACTCGTTCCACATCGATTCGACAGGCAAACCGGTCGAAAATCCGGTGTTATGGATCGATCCCGAATCCCCGAATGAGGTCAGCAACAGCGTGCTGTGCGTGATCCGGGATCGCGACGACAACCTCTGGTTCGGGACCGTCGACGGGATCTACGTGGGTTACGAGCGTCCCCGGGAGGTTTTCCACAGCCTCTCCACCAAAAAAGGAGGCGAACTGATCCACAACGTCGTCTCCGACGTATGCCTCGGGCCCGACGGTTCGGTCTGGGCCGCCACCTCGGGGAGCCTGGGCCATATCCGTCGCACGGCCAGCGGACACTACGCCGTCGAGCACTTCATGCCCCGCTTCATCCAGCGGGACCAGCCGGATATCCGGCGTCTGCAGACCCTGACCTTCGACCTTCGCGGCAACCTGTGGCTCGGGACCAAACAGACGCTGCTGTTTTTCGATCCGAAGCGGCGGGAGTTCTTCGACCGCCGGGAGATCACCGACTTCCTCTTCCGCCACGGCGCCCAATTCAGCAAGGAGCTGCTCTGCGACCGCCGGGGCAACATCTGGATGGGATTCATCTACGGCGGGCTGTTTGTTTTCGAGGCTGCGGACGAACGCTGCCGCTTTGTCCGCTTTGCAGGAACCGATCTATATGATGCAAGTGTCCAGACGATTCTGGACGACTCCGACGGCAACATCTGGATCGGCACGAAAACCAAAGGGTTGCTGCGATTCCGCACCGAGGAGATGGCCGCGGCGGGAGACACCCTGCAAGTAAACCGGTTCGATACCTATTTTATAAAAGACCATACGCTGCCGGGATTCATCAGCGTCAATACGTTGCACCGGACCGAAAACGGCGAACTTTACGCAGGAACGTCACAAGGCCTTTTCCGTTACAACCGGACGGAGAACGACTTCGAAGAGTGTCCGCTCAACGCCTTCGACGAGAAGGTCTGGGTGCTGGACATCCAGCCCGACGCCCAGGGGCAACTGTGGATCTCGACCATGCAGGGCGTCTATTGCTACACGCCGGGAGCGGCACAATCCCCGTTCTACGAACTCTCGGACGGCGCATTCGCCCGCCTCGACTACAACCTCGGGGGCTGCCTGACCGACGACGGAACCCTGTTTCTGGGCGGCATCAACGGCATCAACTACTTCAATCCGGCGGAGGTTTCGAAACCCCACCCGGACAGTGAGGTCTACGTTTCGGGGATCTCGATCCTCAACCGTCCGATATCGCCCGACGGCATCCACCTGGAGGCGAACATCAACCATTCGCGGCACTTGACGCTGCGCCACAACGACCACCAGTTCTCCCTGGATTTCACGACGCTCCGTTTTTCGGTCAAGGGCCAGCAGCGCTTCTTCTACAAGATCGGCGACCTGACCCCCGACTGGCTACCGCTGAACGGGAACCGGCTTTCGTTCTCCAGCCTGGCCCACGGCGACTACACGCTGCAGATCAAGGCGGCGGACGCCTCGCAGATGCTGGGAGCGGCAACGACCAACATCCGGATCACCGTACTGCCTCCGTGGTGGCTGACCTGGTGGGCCTACTGCATCTACGGAGCGCTGATTCTGCTGATCGGGGCGGCGGTTCTGTGGATCATCATCATCCGTTACCGTGCGGCGCAGCAGGTCCGAATGGTGCAGTACAAGCAGCAGTTGTTCATCAACCTCACACACGGGTTCAAGACTCCGCTGACGATGATGCAGGTTCCGCTCCAGCTCATTTCGGACGGTCAGGGCGGCGCGAGTCTGGAGACGGGGGAGCGGCAGAAACTGATCAACATCATCAGCGCCAACGTCAAGAAACTGGCCAACACGATCCGTCAGCTCATGGAGTTCCGCAAGATCGACCAGAACCGGGTGAGCCTGAACCTTGCGGAGATGGACATTGCGGAGTACGTGTACCAGATCTGCAGCTATTTCCAGCCGCTGTTCGAATCCAAGGATCTGACCTTCAGCTACGAAAAACCCGAAGAGCGGATCCTGATGACCTTCGATCCCGAAAAGATCGAGTTGGCGCTCTACAACCTGCTTCAGAACGCCTACACCTTTACCCATGCGGGCGGATCGGTCCAGGTCCGGGTCTATTGCCAGTCGAAACAGGTCTGCATCTCGGTCCGCGATACGGGCATCGGAATCCGGGCGGAGCATCTCGACAAAATCTTTTTGCGGTTCTGGCAGGTGCATGATGCCGACACGATGCCGACCCTGGGGGCCGGGATCGGACTTGCCGTAGCCAGGGAGTTCGTCGAGATTCACGGCGGGCGGATTGCGGTCGAGAGCCGCTACGGGGCGGGGAGTACCTTCACCATCACGCTGCCGCAGAGCCCGCGGTTCAACACCGGACAATACTACATCCACCGTCAGGATCAGACGAGCGAGGAGGCGATCATCCCGGCCTATACGAAGCAGTACGCCGAGACGGAGATCTACAACGAGCAGAATCCGGAGATCGACCCTTCGAAACCGAACACGATCTACATCGTGGCCGGCGGCGGAGACATCACGGGGCTGGTCCGGATGGTGCTTCCGGACTTCAACGTTCTGCACTACAACCGCTTCGAAGAGCTCATGAAGGCCATCCGGGAGCACCGGCCGCAGATTATCCTGATCGACATCGTGGTCTACGACCGCGAAGAGGGGCTCGAATTCTGCCGCAAGCTCAAGAAAACGGAGTGGACCAACGACATTCCGGTGATTCTGCTCACGGCGGACAGTTCCGCGGAGGATGCGCGACTTTTCTGCGAGGTGGGCGTGGATTCGTGGATGGAGAAACCGTTCGACGTGGAGTTGTTCCGGGCGCGGACGCGGCAGCTGGCCGAACGCCACACCGATCTGCAGAAGAGGCTCAAACTGGGGCAGATCCTGGGCAAGCACGAGGAGATCGTCGTGGAATCGGCCGACGAGAAGTTCATGAACCGGGTTACGGAGATCATCGAGCAGAACCTCTCCAACGAGGAGTTTTCGCTGGAGGTCTTTGCCCGGGAGATGCGGGTTTCGCGCTCGGTACTGAACATGCG
>CALUMM010000049.1 GCA_944321755.1 uncultured Alistipes sp. | reverse complement strand
CCCGGAGCCCGGCCAGAAAAGATCGGGTCCAGGGAAACAGTTCCGAACCCATGTAGATCGTGCCGTCCATGTCGAGGGCGACATGGCGGATTTGCGACAGGCGCCGCAGCAGCTCTTCACGCTCCCAAATCGAGCGGTAACGGGTGAAACGATTCATCATCGGATCATGAAAAAAGGTTATCGACACTCCGGATCGGGAATCGGATGCTTCTGTCCGTAATAGGCATCGGCTCCGTGTTTGCGGTTGAAATGTTTCTCCGTAAGCAGATCGTTCATCGGCATCTCGGGATTCAGCGACCGGCTCACATAAGCCATCTTGGCAACCTGCTCAAGAACCACACTGTTGTGCACGGCCTCCTCGGGCGTGCTGCCCCACGTGAACGGGCCATGGTTGGCGACCAGCACGGCCGGCGTATGCATCGGATTCCGGCCCCGGAACGTCTCGACGATCAATTTCCCGGTCTGCCGTTCGTACTCACCCGATACCTCCTGCCGGGTCATCTTGCGCGTACACGGTATCTCCCCGTAAAAGTAATCGGCATGAGTGGTGCCGGAAACCGGAATCGGACACTCCGCCTGCGCCCAGGCCGTAGCGTATGTGGAATGCGTATGGACGATGCCTCCGACCTCGGGGAAAGCCTTGTATATTTCGAGATGGGTCGGAGTATCGGACGAAGGATTGAGCGCCCCCTGCAGAACATGCCCCTCAAGATCCAACACGACCATCTGAGATGCCGACATCCGATCGTACGGCACACCGCTCGGCTTGATCACCACGAGACCCCGTTCACGATCGATGCCGCTCACGTTTCCCCAGGTGAAAATAACCAGTTGATGGTTGACAAGTTCAAGATTTGCGCGAAAAACACGCTCTTTCAATGTGTCCAGATCCATGGCTAATTGATTTGAGTACGAAACAAAGATACGAATAATAATCGCAAAACGAAAAATTTTTATAGGAAAATGTGATGCATAACGAATTTTATGATGCAAAACGATCGTAATAAACCCCATATATGCGCTAAAAACGAAAAACAAGCGCAAAACGACACGTTCATTTGGCTTTCATGCAAATAATTTCTACTTTTGTAAACAAAAGAAAAACAAAAACAAGCGTTATGTTAAGCATCGCCGAACGACGGAAATACATCCTCGACTCGCTCAACAAACATGGATTCGTCCGCATTGCGGACATTGCCAACGAACTCAATGTCACTCGTGCCACCATCCGCAAGGACATGAGATTCCTCGAAAGCAAACAGTTGCTCTACCGAGCCCATGGCAGCGCCAGTCCCGTCAATCCGCACGTCGCTGACATCAACGTACAGGTAAAAAGCCGCATCAACAGCGAAATCAAACGAAAAATCGGAGCCCGCGCCGTAAAACTCATCCACGAAAACGACTCGATCATCGTCGCGTCGGGATCCACACTCTACGCCTTTGCCGAGGTCATCCGCCCCATCGGACACCTGAACATCGTCACCCCGTCGCTGCGCGTTTCGATGCTCCTGAGCGAAGAGCCTGACATCACGGTCCTGCAACTCGGTGGCGTCCTCCACGGCAACTCGCTCTCCGTCCGCGGCGAATATGCGGCTCAGGGGTTCCAAAACCTGATCTGTTCAAAGCTATTTTTCGGAGTCGACGGCATAGACCCCGAATTCGGCATCACATGCGCCACGGTCGAGGAGGCTACCCTGACTCAGAAAATGATGAAAGCGGCGTCCCAAAGCATCGTCCTAACCGATTCGTCGAAAATCGGACGAAGGGGATTCGGGCGCATCTGCTCGATCGAAGACATAGACATCCTGATCACGGACAGCCAGCTCCCGGCCCAGATCAAAACCACACTTGAGGCGGTCGGTGTCGACGTGATCACGGTCTGACCCGACGCTGGAAACGACCGCGAGAGACAGGGGGGGGGCAGGACTGCAGGAAACAGAGAGGACCGCAGAAGACAGAGAGGACCGCAGAAGACAGAGAAGCTGCTGAAGACAAAAGGGCCGAAAAGACAAGGATGGCCCCCGACAAAGACAAAATGAAGAGAGCCGCGGAGTATCCTGCGGCTCTCTTCATTTCCCAACTCCCAAATAAGATACCGAACGTCCCCTCTTCGAATACCTTTGTGCGGACAAAATTCGAGGCTGACAGAGTTTCATTGTTTTCGTTTTGCGATATTATTTTTATTTTGTTACATTTGTTGTCGGATACAACCCGAAAACAAAAACAAAATGAAAAACAAACTACTATTCTGCATTTTGCTGACATCGGCCATCTGCTGCACGACATCATGCAGTACGGACTCCGACGAGGTCTCACCCGCCGATCAAACCGTCGAGAGCATGGTGTTCTCCAGCCGCATGTACGACCTGTTCACCGAAGAGGAAACCCTCCCGGAACTCAATATCCGTACCGGATCGGGAACAGAACGCTATACCGTAGAGAACAAATACGGACTGAACTGGCACTCCTCGACCCCGGCCGTCGTTTCCGTGTCGGACAACGGCATCATCCGGGGAGAGGCCGTCGGCACCTCCCGAATCTCGGCCCGAACCCCGGATAACATGAAACAGGCATCACTCTCGGTCAACGTGCTGCAATCGGAACAACTCGACAGGCCCCTCACCCGCGACATGATCTACACCAGCGGCCACATGCTCAGCGACAATTCGGTCATGCAGAGTTTCGACCTCGGAGCCGACGGATACTTGTACTGCTCGCAGGTGGGGCGCGGCAACAACAACTACAACGTAATCATCATCCGAAAACAGGCCAATGCCGCCAACTACGAAAGCCGTATGCTGCTCCCCTATGCCGGCCACGGAAACAACATCGCCCTGGAACAGGATGGAGCCGACATGTACGTCTGGGTCGGAAGCTACGGTACCCGCAGCTCCGAAGGAGACTACACCCTCTCGCAAACCATGGCCCGCATCAAATATGTCCCGGGCATGACGCTCAAACCGTCGGAGTGCTACGAACAATACTGGATCCCGCAGCGCCGCAACCTCCAGGCCTCCATCGACCCCGACAACGACATTATCCTCTTCTGGTGCACGAACAGCAACTACTCGACCCGCTATATCTACCTCTACCGGCTGAGCGAGGTCAAGGCCCTGCCCGAGAGTTCCGAACAACTCTCCTTCTCGATCACCTGGGGCGGAGAGAGCGGAGGCCCGGCCTCCGTGACCGAAAAGCCGACCGTCGTCGTCAAGAATCTCTCGCAACTCGAACCGCTGGCCACGATCACCCTGCCGCAGAACAGCCCGCTCACGGTCGGCTCCTCCGGAAACCAGGGCCACGACGTGAAAAACGGCAAGATCTACTACTACGAAGGGGCCGGCAACAACAATGACGGCACCTCGCTCTCGACAGCCACCGTCTCGATCTTCGACTTCCAGGGGAACCTGGTCCGCCGCCACGAGGTGGCCGCTATCCAGGACATGGGAGCCCTCGCTTCCCAGGGATTGACTGCAACGGGATATATGGAGCCCGAAGGGATCAAATTCCACGACGGAATCCTCTACTGCGGCTTCGCTTCCCGGTCCACGGATGACGTGCGACGGGCCGTCGTGCTGCAATACGACCTGATGGAGGAGCCTTAAAGATTCGGCACCCCGCACAAAAAACTCCCGGCCCACATGGTCGGGAGTTTTTTTGAGAAACTCGGCCGGATTACATCCCGGAAGCTACCAGAGTGCCATTTCGAGGAATTTATCGTATCCCAGCACGCAATTCTCGAAACGGACCTTCGTTCCCTTGGGAAGGGTCAGACGGACCGTCTCGTGTGCCGGAACGGCTACCGCATACATGTAGTCGCCGTAACGGATGCTGAAGCGGATGTCCGAATGGTTGCTGATCTCGACCCGTCCCTTGCGAGCATCGACCACCCGCACCGCCAGCGACGCCCCGACCAACTCCCGGATGTAGGACTCGGGACCCGCCAGCGTATTGTCGTACAGCGCGACCATCCGCCCGGCAAACATCGCCTCACGCACAGACTCGACCGTATAGTCCCGCGCAAAAACAAGCGTCATGGGACGCCGTGCCCCTTCGGGATACTGCTGCCCGCTCATGTGGTGGATGTCCGAATTGGCCAGCATCGAGAAGCCCATCTCCTCGTACCACTGCAATACGCGCGGATAGTGTTCCTTGCTGTTGAAGATCTCCACACCGCGGATCTTCCCCTCGCGCAACAACCGCTCGTGCATGGGATAAAGCGTACACGAATCGTTGGGCCAGCCGGGATGATTCCAGAAAAGGTAGGCGTCCTGGGCCAGAGCCTCGTCAAGAGCCTCCTGCTCGTTCTCGGGCGTCCGGTTGCGCGGGAAGCGGTTGCCGTCCTTCAGGAAGAGGGCGTTGATATGCCCGAAGGGTTTGTGGCGCGTGATCTCGCCGCCGGGGATCACCAGCAGGCCGATTTCACGTCCGCGCGCCGCAGCAATCTCGTAAGGCAGATTCATGTCGTCGGTCTGCATCCCTCGGTTCTTGCGGATCTCGAAGTGGTCGGTGATGGCAATTACGTCCAGGCCGTCGCACCAGGCCTCGTTCACACGCCCCGTGGGATAGACCTGTCCGTCGGAGAAGCACGTGTGGATGTGGAAATCGCATTTCAACGTCCGGTAACCCTCGATGTCGGGAATACAGATGTTCTTGCGGTAATTGGACCGGTCCGCACCGGGGTGCTGCCAGACGTCGTCCGTCTGGATCGGTTTGCCGGCCGTGGCGGCCCAAACGGCCGCCACGACGGCAAATAACGACAAAAAGAGATTCTTCATGGATTCTTATCAGGTTTTTACGGTTCGATCAATCCGTCCATCCGTAGTTCTGACCCAAAGCAGGGTTGATGCCGTTCGCCGTGCGCGGGATGGGACGCAGATACATCCGCTCCTCCCAGATCCGGTCGAGATTGTACTCCAGCAGGCCGCTCGTACCCTCGCTCAGCGTGTAGGAACCGTCGCGCAGATCGATGTAGTAGACGCCGTTCTGGCTGGGCGTGTCGGCGTTGATCACACACAGATCGTTCTGACCGTCACCGTTCAGGTCGATCGGTTCGCCCACGGCCGGAATGTAGATCCCCTGCCACTCCTTTCGAGTCAGTTCTCCCTCGTGCCAGCGCATCAGGTCGTCGTAGCGGAGGTTCTCCAGCAGCAATTCGACGGCCCGCTCGCGGCGGATCTCCAGCAGATCCTTGCTCTTGACCTTGTAGTAGGAGGCCAAATAGGAGTCTGCCGTCTGGGGCTGCGTCCCGACGACTCCGGCACGCTCACGCAGCGGCTTGATCGTCCGCTCCCAGATCGACGACTCCAGAATGCCGCCGTTCAGCTCGGCCGACGCCTCGGCATAGTTCAGCAGCACCTCGGCGTAACGCAGGATCGAGAGGCTGTTGTTGCTGCGCGTACCCGTATGCAGGTCGTCGTCGAAGCACCACTTGATCAACTGGTAGCCCGTCAGCGTGACCGACATGTCGGGAGCCGTCAGCACCTTCTCGCCCGCAACCTCCTTCATGTAGCCCGGAGTCACGATGCTTTGCATCATGCGATAGTCGCGGTTGGAGGTCTCCTCGACGAATCCCAGCTTGTCCCAGTCGGGATTGTCCGTGAAGCGCGTACCGTCCAGATTGAGGTACATGTTGGCCAGCGAGCGCGTCATCGACCAGCGCGACTGCGTCGGCGAAGTGAAGACCCAGGTCGCCTCGTGATAGACACCCAGGCTCGAACTGTACTCGCGTCCCCAGATGATCTCCTGGCGATTGAGCTGCTCCGAAATAAAGAGCGATCGATACTGGGACTGCACGGCCGAAGGCGAATTGACCAGTGAATAGGGTCCGTCGCTCATCAGCTCCTCGCAGGCCGCCACACAGGCCCGAAGGTACATCTCCGACTCATCGCTCTGCCACGGCTGGCCCGTCGACGGGTCGACCGTATGGTACTTGCGATAGGTGCCCTCGAAGAGGCAGACCCGTGACTTGAAGGCCAGCGCCTTCCACTTGTCGATCTGCGCGCTCTGCGTATAGACGGCATCCGTCGAGCAGTTGGCCGCGGCATAGTCGAGATCCTCCAGCACCTTGCGCATCACGAACTCACGCGAATCGCGGGCCTTGTAGAGGGCTTCGTCATCCTCGGCGTCGATCGGCTCGTCGTACCAGGGCACGGCTCCGAAGGTGCGGACCTTGTTGTAGTAGAACCACGCCCGCCAGAAACGGGCCACACCCTCATAATGGCGGAGGGTCTCCTCGCGGACGCCCGTCACCTCGTACATGTGCTTGAGGAAATAGTTGACGTTGAACAGATCGTACCAGTCCGAATAGCTCCATCCGGTCTGCCGGCTCGACGACCAGGGTACCGTCAGGTAGTCGGTCGAATTGCGCGTGGCCACCAGGTCGGACCAGCAATCGCCGCGGAACAGCGTCTCGGGCGAGGGCATCATGTTCTGCAGAAAACCGTCGGCATACAACTGCAGCGACTTCTCATTGGTGAAATAGGTGTCGGCACCGAGCTCCGCAATGGGCTCCTTGGTCAGGAACGTATCACACGAGACAAGCAGGACGGTCAGAGCGACGGCAGCGACTTTATGCATCTGTTTTTTCATGGGTATTCCGTATTAGAAAGTGACATTGACACCGAACGTGAAGGTTCGCATGACGGGATAGCCGTATCCGTCGCCGTTGGTACCGACCGTGCTGGCGAAGTCGGCATCACCGGCACTGATCCCTTCAGGGTCGAAATTCTTGGCATACTTCTGCAGCGGCGAATAGGTCCAGAGGTTCTCCCCGACGAAGTAGATCCGCAGCGACTGCATACGCAGCTTCTGGGCAATCCGCTTGGGGAAGGTGTAGTCGAGCGTGAGGTTCTTCAGACGGATGTAGCTGGCATCCTGCAGATAACGGTCGTTGGCATTCGACATGATACCGTTGACGTGCTCGGCCTGGTAGCCGCGCAGGCGGGGCCAGTAGGCCGACGTGTTGCCATTCTCGTCGGTATAGCGGTTGTTCTCGTCCTGCCACGGGAGGTAAAAGCCGTAGGCACGGCCGTATTTGCCCCAGAAATAGCCCGAATCCTTGGCCGGGTACCAGTCGCGCTTGCCCACGCCCTGCCACATCATGCTCAGGCCGATGCCGTTCCAGTTGAACGTCGTGGTGATGCTGTAGCAGTAACGCGGCGAGGTGTTGCCGATCTTCACCAGGTCGCCGTGGTCGTCGATCGTATTCGAACCGTTGTCGATCACGTAGCTGTTGTCCACGTCGGCCAGCTTCAGGTCTCCCTTCTTCCAGTCGCCCACGAAGTACTGGAACTTGCTCTGATCGGCCCAGTTCATCGCCTCTTCGTCGCTTTCAAAGAGGCCGAGAACCCGGTAACCCCAGATCTCTCCCAAAGTCATACCCTCGTAATAGTTCGTCTTGTAGATCGTCGGAAGCGTTCCGGTCTTGCTGGTATATTTGGTGATGATGCTCTCGCTGTCCCAGACGGCGGCGCGGATGCTGTAGTGGAACTCCTTGCCCGCCAGGCGGAAGTTGTCGCGCCAGGAGATGCTGGCCTCCCAACCGTCGGTACGCATGTCGGCGTAGTTGCCCTTCGGCGCCTGGTTGCCGTAGACGGCAGGAAGTTCGGCTCCCACGACATACATATCCGTGGTGTTGCGGCGATAGATGTCTCCCACAAAGTTCAGACGGCCGTTGAAGGCCTCGAAGTCCAGTCCGATGTTGTAGGTCGTAGCCTTCTCCCAGGTCAGACCGTCGGGCACGGGCGCCGGACTCTGCGTGTAGCGGAAGGTCGAACCGCCGCTCACAACCGACGACATGTTCAGCTCCATGAGCGGAAGATAGGCATAAGCATCGCTGATCAGGCCGTTGCCTGCGGTACCGGCCGAAAGCCGGATCTTGAGATTGTCAAGCCAGCTGCGCGACGAGGCCATGAAGCCCTCCTCGGAGATGCGCCATCCCACCGATGCCGACGGGAAGAATCCCCAGCGCTGGTTGCTCGGGAATTTCGAGTTGCCGTCGTAACGGCCGCTCGCCTCGACAAGGTACTTCCCCTTGTAGGCGTAGTGCAGGCGGTAGAAGAAACCGGCCAGCGAAGCCGAATAACTGCCGTTGTCCTGCCAGGTCACCTGGTCTCCGTCGATCAGGCTCGGGTTGACCTTTTCGGGAATGATGATGCCCTCACGATAGAGGTACGTCCGCATCACGGTCTCCTCTTCGGCATTGAAACCGCCCATGATCGAGAGCGAATGGCGGTCACCGAGCTTGGGCGTATAGGTCAGGGTTGCCGAAGTCGTCCACTGATCGGTATCGTAATCGTAATCGCGGTACTGCGAGGTGGCGGGCTGCGTGGCGCTCAGTTCCGGACCGTAATAATAGGTGCAGAGATTGCGGGCCCGGCTGCGGTCGGTGTGGTTGTAGAAGTAGGCGAAATCAGCCTTGGCCACCAGCACATCCTTGATCAGATGGGCCGTCAGCGAGGCGCTCTCGCGGATGTCGTTCTTGGCATACTTCTCCCACGAGGTACCCTCGTCAAAACCGGCGATACCGATGTAGGTCGCCGCATTGGTCCAGGTCCCGTCGGCATTCGTCGCACCGATCATCGGGGCGCCGACAATCTCCATCTGACGCTGAATCAGCTGGTTGCCCTCAGCGACACGCGGCTGGAAGATCTTGCGCTTCATAAAGTCGAGGCTGTTGTCCAGCGTCAGCCACGGGGCGATCTGAATGCTGACCTTGCCCCGGATGTTGTACTGCTTGTAATCCTCGTCGCCGTAATTGTAGACGCCGTCCTGCTGGAAATAACGCCCCGAAACGAGGAACTTGGCCACCTTGCCGCCTCCGCTCACGCTGAGGTTGTGCTGCTGCCCCGAGGTCCAGTCCCGGTAGACGATGTCGTGCCAGTCGTAGTTGCCGAAATACTCGTAGCGACCCTGGCCATTGACGCGCCACTTCTCGTAGCTGCTGTCGGAGTTGCGCTTCACCAGTTCGTTGTACCAGTCGGAGGTGAAGGGGTTCATGGCGTTGTTGATGCTCGAAGGATTGGCGTTGTAACGCCCGCGATAAGACTCCAGGAAGGCGTCCGTCCAGGCCAGACCGTTGTTGATGGTCTGCGGCTCAACCGTCCGCGTGAAGATCGAGTAGCTGCCGTCGTAGGTCACCCGGACGCTCCCGGCCTCGGGGGTCTTCGTCGTGATGAGGATCACTCCGAACGTACCCTTGGCTCCGTAAACCGCCGTCGACGAGGCATCCTTAAGCACCGTAATGGACTCGATGTCGCTCGGATTCACCGTGTTCATGTCGGCCTCGACGCCATCGACAAGCGTCAGGGCGCTGCCTCCGGCACCGATCGAATTCTCAACACCGCGGATGCGGATGGTGGCATTTCGCGAGGGTTTACCGTCGGAGAAGGTCAGCGTCAGACCGGGAATCTGGCCCTGCAGGGCACGGGAGACATTGGCCGTCTTCCGTTCGGCGATCAGATCTCCCTTGATGGTCTCGACTGCGCCGACGATGTCGCGTCGGCGCTGGAGGCCGTAACCAACCACCACGACCTCGTCGAGATTCGTATTGTCGACGGTCAGCTGGACATCAATCTTGGTCTGGGAACCGACCGTAGCCGTATAAGGTTTGTAACCGAGGAAGTTGAAGTTCAATTTATCCGTGCGATCGACCCGAATCGAGTAACGGCCGTCGTTGTCGGTCGTCGTGCCGCGGCCGGTCCCGGGAACGGTGACAGCGACACCCGGCAACGGTGCTCCGGTCTCGTCGGAGACCGTACCCGTCACATTCCCTGTCTGCTGGGCTGCTGTCGGCAGCGCGATGCAGCAACATGCAAACAGCATGGCAAACAGCAACAGACAACGGCGGCTACCGTGGGGATTACTGGATGTATAACTCTGTTTCATAATTCATTCGATTTTTAATAGTCATTTTCAGGGCGCATCCCGGACAACAACAAAGCAAACATCCGCGAAACAGCGCGGTGTTCGGCTTGAAGTCGGGAAGGAACGCTGCAAGTCATCCGTATCCCTTATATTATATATCGGTATCCGTGTAAGGCGGGCTGCAAACTCAATTCATCTTTCTGGAGGTTTTAAGGGTTGGTCAATAGTTTATTTTCATAAAGGTCAATTCATGTTCCGGAGCGCCGGATGCGGGCGTTGCCCGAAAAGGGCAGAATTCGGACTTTCGCTGAAACAAAATTAAGTCCATTTTTCGTTTAATGCAAATTTCAAACGAAATATTTTTCATTTCGAGTAATATTTTCGTTTTGTAATCAAATTTTAGCAGATTTTTCTTGACGAAAATTATGCGAAATGAAATTTTTACCCTATATTTGTAATGCAAGTCATCCCCATATATCGTCGTGTAAGAAGAGCGTACCCGAAAAAGGTGCGCACAAATCGTTTTGCAGTACACTTTACCAACGAAAACAAACCTTACGACTCTTATGCGAAACATGTTGAAAAAAATCCGAACCGGGATGGCAACAGGCTCCTTGTTGGCATTGTTCCTGTCAACGATGAGCGGATGCGTAAAAGACCCCGAAGTCTCCGGACTGACCCGCAATACGGATGAACTGACCTTCCCCTACAACCAGTCGACCCAGGTCTTCACGGTCCGCAACAACGGCCCCTGGAGCGTCTCAAGCGACGCCGACTGGCTCTCCTTCTCCCCGCAAGAGGGCGTGGGAGACGGAACGAACTACGAATATGTCTACGTGACGGCCGAACATAACACCGGCGAAGAGCGGGAGGCGGTCATCCAGCTCGTTTCGCCGAACAGCTCGCTGGAGATCAAGGCGCTGCAGAGTGCCGGCATCTTCGAAATCGGCGAACCGCTCATCACCGGATCGGTCCGCATCAACTCCTCCACGCGGGCCACGCTCGACATCCCCTACAGCAAGGCTTCGGGCACCGAGAAGATCCGCGTGACGGCCCAATTCTCGGGTGAGGCGGCCGGAGGACTCGACCTCCCGGCCTACGAGACGACGATCGAGGAGGAGGGCGACGGTACCATCTCGGCACCGCTTGCAGGCACCCCCACGAACATGGGAGAGGTGCTTATCGCCGTCCAGATCTACCTCAACGACAAACTCATGCGCGAAACGGAGATCACGACCAACGTCATGGACGAAACCACCCTGCTGCTGATGACCGGGTCGCGCTTCAAATGGGGCGGATACTACCTGGAGGAGCTCCCGGGCATCAAGTCGAACCGCGGCAATGAAATCACGGCCGAGGACGACAACGAGGAGAACTACAGCAAATACATGGTCGAGTGCAGCTACGGCGATGCCGGAACCGTCGACCTCTTCGGCACCAATTCCGCCTACCTGGAGGGACTTGAGGCCTTCCGCACCGCCCGCGGGCTGAAGGGCTGGACCGGATACAAGGTCTACGAACACCCGGGCTATATCAAGATCGGTACGGGATCCCTCGGCGGATGGGTGCAGACCCCGGCCCTTGAGGATCTCGAAGGAACGAGCAACATCACCGTCGAATTCGAATTCTTCCGCTGGCAGAACGACCCCAAGGAGGTCAACGTGCTGGCCGTGGACGGCGGTACGGTGGTCGGCGGCACGCTGTCCACCACCACCCACGAGTGGATCAAGATGAGCTGCATCGTGCGCGACGCCACCAGCTCGACGAAGATCCGCTGGTCGGCAGCCGATCTGACCACCTCGGGATCGCGCTTCACGCTGCGCAACATCGTCATCTCGCAGGCCAAGGCGCTCAAGGAGCCCCTCGCCACGCCGACCAACATCCAGAGCACGGCTTCGGACAACGCTCTCGCCTTCACCTGGGACGGCGTGCCCAACGCAACCGGTTACAAGGTGACGCTCGCCGAAGCCTCGCGCCCGCAGTTCACGATCATCCAGACGGTACTCGACACGAACTGCTCGTTCGAAGAGCTGGAGGGCGACACCGAATACCTCTTCACCGTACAGGCCCTCTACGAGGATAACGAAGCCTTCAACTCGCCCGTCTCGGAGCCCGTCAGCGCCCGCACGCTCTTCAACCTGCCGTCGCTGCCGACCCCCACGGTCAAGCTCTTCAAGTCGGAGCGCGGACTGCTCGTCTTCGAGTGGGACGTCGACACGGAGAACCAGGCCGAGCGCGTCTTCAACATCGAGCTGCGCGACGCCTCGGGACAGACGCTGCGCCGCTATGAAAAGGTCACCTACGGTGCCCAGTGGCCCAGAAGCCGCTTCACCTTCGGCAAGGTGGCCCTTTCGACCCCGTACACCTGCGCCGTGCAGTTCGTCTCGGAGACCCCGACCGACTTCAAGGATTCCGACTGGGGCACCATTCAGGTAACCAGTGCCGGGGCTCCCGACATGACCAACGTCGTTTTCCGCGAGGACTTCAACGACCTGTGGATGGCCGGCGACTACCTGAATACTTCCTTCGGCGCCGCTCCCTCGTATCTGGGCAGCACGATCGCCCTGAAGAGCTACGACCCGGCCCGGGACAACTTCGAAGAGGCGGCGACCGTCTTCACCGGCGTGCAGAATGCCACCGACGTCTTCGGCCCGACGACGGCCAACGACGCCTACCGCCGCACCTACTGGAGCGCCTGGAGCGAGGATTGGGATGACCTGCTGGTCAACAGTTCGACGCTGAGCTACAACACGAAGATCTATCCCTGCTGCGGATGCGTGAAATACGGAACCGGGTCAGCCAACGGCGTCCTGACGCTGCCCAAACTGACGGCACTGACGGGATCGACCGACATCACGCTCCAGTTCAAGGCGCATCCCTACGTGGTTCCGAACACCTCGACCGGATCGCTGGAGGGCACCCCGTCCGAGGGCCTGAAGGTGACCGTAGCGATCTACTCCGGCAGCGGAACGATCGTCGGCGCCGACGAAAACGGAGCCATCACGCTGACGAACAAAACTCCGGCCGAAATGGGTGCGGATGCCGCCGGATGCTTCATCCCGACCGAGCACACCGTGAAGATCACGGGAGCCGACGCCACCACGCGCATCATGATCGCCAGCGGCGAAAAGCCCCAGTACGAAGGTAAGAAGAACCGCATCTGGCTCGACGACATCATCGTCACCCGGTAACGAGACCTCTTCCTCCTGTCTTCCAATACCTGTATGTACCCCGGCACGGGAGGGGAGTACGAAACTCCCCTCCCGTCAGCCAATCGACCAAAGAACCGACAATGAACAAAACAGAACAAGCTTTATCGAGAACTACGGATACCAAGGCACTTGCAATCGGCGAAAACGTGATTCCCCAGGCGGCCAGGATCTTCAAGGAACTCTTCGGCGAACAACGGGCCATCATCATCGCGGACACGAACACCTTCCGGGTGGCCGGCGCCGAAGTCGAACGGGAATTCCGACAGGCGGGGATTCCGCAGGAGGTGCCCTTCGTCTTCACGGATCCGGCCCTCTACGCCGAATGGAAATACGTCGAACTGCTGGCCCAACGGCTCGAACAGACCGACGCCGTACCGGTCGCCGTAGGCTCGGGCGTGATCAACGACCTGACAAAGTGGGTATCCTACCGTTCCAACCGCCGCTACATGTGCGTGGGCACGGCAGCCTCGATGGACGGATACACCGCCTACGGCTCCTCGATCACCTACGAGGGAAACAAGCAGACGTTCGACTGCCCGGCCCCCTACGGCATGGTCCTCGACGCCCGCATCGCGGCCGAAGCCCCCGAGGAGATGTCCGCCTCGGGCTATGCCGACCTGATCGCCAAAATCCCGGCCGGAGCCGACTGGATCATCGCCGATGCCATCGGCGTCGAGAAACTCGACGAATTCGCCTTCCACGAGGTGCAGGACGATCTGCGCGAGGCGCTCTCCGATCCCGAGGGAATTCGGCGCGGAGACGTGGCCAAGGTCGAACAACTCGCCGAAGGACTCCTTCTGAGCGGATTCGCCATGCAGGCCGTACAGTCGAGCCGACCGGCATCGGGCGCCGAACACCAGTTCAGCCACTACTGGGACATGGAACATCTGGCCTTCAACGGCAAACTCGTATCGCACGGCTTCAAGGTCGGGATCGGCACCCTCGCCTCGACCGCCTTCCTCGAATTCCTGCTTGAAACTCCCGTCGAAGAACTCGACGTCGAGGCCCGCGTGGCCGCATGGAAGTCCTGGGAAGAGACCGAACAGGATATCGTCCGCATCTTCGACGGCCGCAAGGACTTCATCGCCCGCGGCATGAAGGAGACCCGCGCCAAATATGTCGACCGCGAGGGTTTGCGGGCACAACTTACGGCTTTCCGCCAGGCCTGGCCCGAACTGCGCGAACGCCTCCGCGCCCAGATCATCCCCTTCGACGAAATCCGACGACGCCTGCAACTGGTCGGAGCCCCTTGCGAACCGGAACAGATCGGCGTGTCTCGGGCCCGACTGCGCGACACGTTCATCAAGATCCCCTATATGAGAAGCCGCTTCACCAATATCGACATTGCCTTCCGCTGCGGCTACATGGAGGAATGGCTCGACCGTCTCTTCGGCCAGGGCGGAGTGTGGGAGATTAAATGATCCGAAAAATGACACCCGAACAACAAAAAAGATTCAAACACTGGCAGACACGGACCCTCATCGGCACCATGTTCGGCTATGCGCTCTTCTATTTCCTGCGCAAGAATTTCTCGCTGGCCATGCCCGGCATGGAGGCCGACATGGGAATCTCGAAAACCGGGCTGGGTATCTTCCTGACCATTCACGGGCTCGTCTATGGCTGCTCGCAGCTCATCAACGGCATGTTCGCCGACCGCAAAAACGCCCGCTACTACATGTCGATCGGACTGCTGCTCTGCGCACTGGCCAATTTCGCCTTCGGATTCGGCGAGGACATCTCCTACTGGATCACGGGCGTGCGCCAGGGCGTTCCGTTCACCAACTTCGTCATCCTGTTCATGGGGATCATGTGGGTGCTCAACGGACTGCTGCAGGGATCGGGATTCCCACCCTGCGCCCGGCTGCTGACACACTGGATCCCGCCCCGTGAACTGGCCACGAAGATGTCGATCTGGAACACCTCGCACACCGTCGGCGCCGGCGCCGTGATCATCCTCTGCGGATACATCATGAGCCACATGGGGACGGACATGAGCGGCAATCCCGACGCCGTGTCGGCGATCGCCGCCAACCTCCACGTGGCAGCCGACGACCCCGAAGGGATGCAGCGCGTAATGACCTTCGCCGCCCACGTCGGAGCATGGCGCTGGTGTTTCTGGATCCCGGCCTCAATTGCCCTCGTGGGATCCGTCGCACTCTTCCTGACGCTGCGCGACACCCCCACCTCGGTGGGGCTCCCGGAACTGGAGGGAACCGAAGGAAATACGAAAGCCGCAGCCTCCAAAAAGGAGCAGACGGCCGAAGCCAAGGCCTTCATCCGCAAGCATGTCTTCCAGAATCCGATCATGTGGATCCTCGCCTTCGCCAACTTCTTCGTCTACACGGTACGGTTCGCCGTCCTGGATTGGGGCCCCTCGCTGCTGAGCCAGTCCAAAGGGGTCAGCATGACGAACGCCGGATGGCTCGTCGCCATGTTCGAAATCGCCGGAACCGTCGGTATGCTCTTCGCCGGATGGGCCACCGACCGCTGGCTCAAGGGGCGGGCTCACCGCACCTGCGTCTTCTGTATGCTGGCTGCGGCACTCTTCATCGCCATCTTCTGGCAGCTGCCGCCCGAGACCCCCGTATGGATCTTCTTCGTGGTGCTCTGCGCCGCCGGCTTCAGCATCTACGGCCCCCAGGCCCTGATCGGCATCGCGGCCGCCAACCAGGCAACCAAAAAGGCTGCCGCCACAGCCAACGGATTCAAGAGTCTGTTCGGGTATCTGAGCACGATCGTTTCCGGTGTCGGATTCGGCTACGTCGCCCAACATTTCGGGTGGAACTACGCCTATGTCGTCATGATCGTCATGGCATTCATCGGCATGGGCATCCTGCTGCTGATGTGGCGGGTCGGGGCCGACGGATACGACCATTCGGGAGAAACCGCCCAGAAATGACACCGACGAAAAAACAACAACGGAAAGCTACAACCAAACTATCCTATCATGAAACAGATCTTATGTACCATTGCGGCCGCACTCTTTCTGGTCGGGGCCTCGGCCCAGACCAGGGTAGTCGCCCACCGGGGCTATCATGCCAAAAAGGGATCGGCGGAGAACACCGTATCGAGTCTGCGCAACGCCCAGGAGCTGGGGGTTTACGGCATGGAGTTCGATGTCAATCTCACGGCCGACGACTCGCTGATCGTTTTCCATGGCCCCTGGCTCAAGACAATTGACAACCGGCGCATCCATGTCCAGAAAAGCAATTACCGGGAGATCGTAGCCAATCCCATCGAAAACGGGCACTCGATCCCGACGCTGCGCGAATTTTTCCGGCAAGGACAGAAGGATACACACACCCAACTGATTCTTGAGGTCAAGAAGCACGCCACCCCGCAGCGCGAGACAAAGGTAGTCGAAGCCATCGTCTCCCTGGTCCGCGAGATGGGCGTGGAGGGCCATACGGAATATCTCTCCTTCAGCCAGCATGTCTGCCGGGAATTGATGCGGCTGCAACCCGGAGCCAAGGTCACCTATGTCAACGGAGATTTGACGCCCGACGAACTCAAGGAACAGGGGTATGCCGGACTCTCCTACAATCTGAATATCCTGATGAACCGACCCGAATGGATCGTCCGGGCCCATGAACTGGGATTGGAGGTGACGCTCTGGATGACCAACCAGCCCGATATTGTCGAATGGGGCATCCGCCACCAGGTGGATTTCGTCTCCTCGGATGACCCCGTGATGGCAAAAGAGACCATCCGCAAACATCAATAGGGATAACTACCCTCATACGAAGAAGAGACCGGGATTTCCGGTCTCTTCTTCGTATGAGGGAGAGCGGTCGGAAACAGGATTTCCAGGGAGGGGCATTCCGAGCCCGGCATGGCAGCGACGGGGATCCGAAGCTATTCGAGTATTGCAGCGAAAACAAAAAAATCGCTTAATCTGTCCCTATCAACAAATTAAGCGATTCAACTGGTACCCGGAGCCGGACTACAACCGCAAGATCAAGGAGGCTTTTCGCCGGGCAGGGTTGGACCGCATGGTCACGGTGCTCGACCAGCAGACCCGCCAGGAGATACAACGCCCTTTGTACGAGGTAG
The DNA here is from genome assembly GCA_944321755.1 of uncultured Alistipes sp. Taxonomy (GTDB): domain Bacteria; phylum Bacteroidota; class Bacteroidia; order Bacteroidales; family Rikenellaceae; genus Alistipes. Next base: position 273 of record CALUMM010000049.1, on the reverse strand, counting down.
CCTCTTCATACATGGCTCGACGCACCTTTATCGGCAATATCTACAAGAAGGTTAAAGATCCCAACCTGGTCGGAGCCTTGAGCGGCCACAAAGAGGGAAGCCGGGCCTTCGCCCGTTATCGGACCATCGACGACGACCTGAAAAAGGAGATGATCGGTTTTCTCGATTAAAATGCCATCTTTGTATCGGTATGGACAAGAAGAAGATAAGCGACGGCCCGATTATTCCCTGGGCGATCACACTGGTTCTCTGTCTGGCTATTGCCACGCTCAT
>CALUMM010000048.1 GCA_944321755.1 uncultured Alistipes sp. | reverse complement strand
AGGTCGGTGATCTCGAAGCGGTAGCCGCGGTAGAGGCAGTAGCCGCTCTTGGCCCCGACCGTCACGCCGCTGTAGTTTCCGACATGCTCGTGTCCGCCCGAAATAGCGTTGAAGAGCGATGTTTTGCCGCTGTTGGGGTTCCCGACGAGAGCCACGGCGATCGTGCGGCTCTGCCGGGTGAGGACCTCTTCGATCGACGAACACTCCTCCTCTCCGGAGGCGGTTTCCTCCGCGGTCAACGGAAGGCCTTCGGGCTTCTCCGCCGAAGTTGCGGCAGCCTGCCGGATGCGTTCGGCCCGGCGTGCGAGGTATTCGTCGGCCTCGGAATCGGAGAGTACCTCGACCATCTCGGCCTCGCTGCGGCGCAGCGAGATGTCATAGCCCATGATCCGGTATTCGATGGGGTCCTTGAGCGGCGCGTTGAGAATCACCTCGACACGCTCTCCGCGGACGAAACCCATCTCCATGATGCGGCGCCGGAATCCGCCGTGTCCCATGACCTTGACGATCGTGGCGGACTCGCCGCTCTTGAGTTCGGAAAGACGCATTTTTCAGGTTTCAATTTGGTCTCCAAAAATACGACATTATTCCGACATAGACAATCCCCACTTGTGGGTATCTCCGCCCGGTTTCGAGTCTCTGGATTCCGGGCGTGCGGCTCCGGAGCGCTGTCAACGGCCGGCTCGATCGCCCCGCCGAACCCGGATAAACCGGCCTTCGGACGGCATTTTTTTGTTCCGGATTGCCAAAAAGCGGGTCAGAAGCCCCTCAAAGCGATTTTTTTGTCGAAAAAAAATGCGTTTTCCGGGCTTCGAAAGATGATGTTTAGAATATTTTTATATCTTTGCGATGATAACAACCCTAAACAACTCCAAAACAATTAAATTAAAAAAGACATGAAAGAGTTAGTAGAAAAAATCAATGCCGAATTCGCTGTATTCGCTGCCAATGCGGCTGCTCAGGTTGAGAAGAACAACAAGGCTGCCGGCACGCGCGCCCGCAAGTCCGCTCTGGAGCTTTCGAAGCTGATGAAGGAGTTCCGCAAGGTTTCCGTAGAGGCTGCGAAATAATTCGGACCCCGAATTTACGAGAAAGGCCGCACCCCGAAGGGGGATGCGGCCTTTCTCGTGTCTGCAGCTGTCTGCTGTCAGTTGTCCGCGGATATCTGCACCCGGGCTCCGGGTCGGGAAGGACGGGGGTCAGGGGTCAGGGATTGATTCCGTAGCGGTCGAACACCACGAAATCCTCCTCCCGGAGTCCGGTTTTGGCGTAGGGCACGGCCTCGTTGTGGTCGTTCAGGTAGAACCGGGGGGCATTCCAGTCGAAATCGGAGCTGACGAGCGAGACCTTCGTCGTGAGACAGCGTCCCTGGATCGAGGCCATGTCTGCCATCGTGTGGAAGAGGGCATGTGTCGTGGCCGGGGCCGTTTCGTTGGCGCGAGCCGCGGCGACCTTTTCGGGGAAGGAGCGGCAGTAAACCTCCGAGAACCAGGCCAGCGATGCCACGTAGAGTTGATAGGCCGTCGTGGTGGGCGAGGCGTGTAGGAAGCGTTCGCGCCGGTCGTCGATCAGGTCCTCGCCGTGGTCCGCACAGTAGAGCATCGCCGCGGAGGTACCCTCCAGGGAGCGGAGGAATTCGATGGTTTCGGCCAGGAAATGGTCCGTATAGAGGATCGAATTGTCGTATGCGTTTACCAGGAAGTGTCGGTGCTGGGGTGCGATGGCCACGTCGTCGTCGGGCAGGAACCGGGCGAATTCGCGGGGATAGCGCTGGTGGTAGCTGAAGTGCGACCCATAGCAGTGGAGGATGAAGAGGATCTTCCGGGCTTCGGAGCGATTGATGACCTTGCGCATTTCATCGAGGAGCTGCATGTCCTGCCGGGGGGATCGGATGTAGATCACGTGGCTGGCATCGTGAGCGAGGTTGTCGATCATGGCCCCCTGTGGCGACTGGTTGGATATGAACCAGGTTTCGAAGCCGGCCTCGTTGAAGAGTGCGGGCAGTCCCTTCCGGCGATAGAGTTCCTCGTGTTCGTCGGTGGCAACCGAGGAGAGGATCAGGGGCACGCTTTTATGGGTTGTGTTGCTTTGGGTGAGCATGTTGCGGAACACCACGACATCGTCCATCCGGGCCAGGCGCGGATTGGTTTCGCGTTCGTATCCGTAGAGCTGCCAGTTCATGGCCCGGGCGGCCTCACCTATAATATAGACATAGATTTCGCGTTCGGGGAGCTGCGCCGCGCGCCGCGCCTCGAAGGAGAAGCCTTCGGACGTTTTGTCGAAGTTGTGGGCCTTTCGGAACTCCGAACCGCTCAGTCCGAGGTTGTAGAGCACGTTCAGGGGGAATATTTCGTCGCGGAGGACGTGTTTCTCCTCACTCACGCGGTATGCGGGCCAAAGGGCTATCAGTCCCAGTGCGAAGAGAGCGGCTCCGGTAAGTCCGATATTGAGCCGGGAAGTCCGTGTGATGTATCGTTTGTGTGCGATTTCGCGGGCCGCGAGCCACAGCAGCGGCAGGTAGAGCACGCAGACCAGGACGACCGAAGGGTATATGTTTCCGAGGAGTTCTCCGGCCTCCCCGGGGTTCGTGGTGAGGAGGTTGGTGAACATGTCGGTGGCGATGATGGAGTTTCCGAAGAGGTATAGCAGGACGATCTGGAATGCGCAGAAGAAGATGAACGGGAATCCGAGCCAGATCATCACGCCGGACCTTCGGAGTGCGACGCTCCACATCATGTAAAATCCCAGCGGGAGGAGGATCAGGGCCTCGTCGGTCCATCCGGAGTAGGGTTCCGTATTTGCCAGCACACAGTTCGGGATGATCAGCGCCACGAAGAAATAGACGGTCAGCAGCGTTGTGAAACGGCTGCGTGTCTTGACCTTGCGGTGTTTTTCGATCCGATTCTTATCCGCACGCATAAGCGAATGTTCTTAACTTAAAAGGCCTCGTTGATACTCAGGAGGAAACTGTTGGTCTTTTTTCCGAATCCGTAGTCGAGGCGGACATTGACTCTTTTCTTGAATTCCCAGCGGAGTCCGAGTCCGTAATTGGGGAGAGTCTGCCCCCAGTCGAACTTTTCGAACGACGGGAATACGTTTCCGGCGCCGCCCCAGACGACGGCCCCGATCCGTCTCCAGATTCGCTGCCGGAGTTCGATCTGGAAGGTGATCATGTTGTTGTCGGTGAACTGACCGAGGTAGTATCCGCGCATCCGCTGGTTGTCTCCGAGTCTTGCGAGCAGGGGCCAGGGGGTTCCGTCGGAGTTGAATTCTCCGTAGAGGTCGGCGGCGAGGATAGCATCCTTCCAGACGCGCTGATAGGCATCGGCGGTGAAGGTGGTTCTCCAGAGGGTCAGGCCGCAATTTCCGAGTCCCTTGGGGTAACAGGTTTCCTGGAGGCTCACGTAGACGCCCCGGAATGGATTGGGGATGAAGTCTCGGCTGTCGAATTCGGCGATGGCACCGATACCTGTGGCGGTGTATTGTGCGTTTTCACCGTCGAGGTATTCGGGGATGGAGAACTTGATACCGCGTGTATAGTCGAAACCGACGATTCCTCCGAGATAGGTGTGTGGGAGGATTTCGCGCAGGTATCGGCCTTCGATCTGAATTCGTTTTTCGGAATAGGTGCTCTTCGGGTTGTGGAGTCCGGCGTCATACCCGATTCCCCAGAAGTCGCGGGGTGCGGATGTGAAGTCCGCGGAGTAGCTGACGCGCTGTTTGTTTTTCGCGAAGATGTTGTTCCCGGAGATTCCGACGGCATAGACCCCCGAGATGTAGACACTGGCATAGAGCGAGACATCGGAGGGCGAAGTGACGGAATCGGTGCGGTCGAGGCGGTAGAGTCCTGCGGCGAGGATTCCGATACCGAGACTGGTGGTCTTCGAATAGCTGGGGCCACCGGCGAATGTGAAGTCGATTTTCTTTTCGAAGGTGCGGTCGGTGGTCGATTCGCCGAAATAGTCTACAATCCTTTTCAGGAATGTTTTTTTTCGGGGTGTATCCTGGGGCAGGGGGGTATAGGTATAGCGGATCGTGTCGCCGTTCGAGACACGGATTCCGGATTCCTGGGCATATCCCTGAGCGAAGGCTCCCGCGAGAGCGATCAGGAGAGCCGACAAGGCGGATCGGCGCAGCATCAGGCTATCGGTACTTGTCTATGGTTTTGTAGAAAGCCTCCTTGTCGGCCTCGGAGAGCACGCCTTTTCGGAGGAATACCAGTTCACCCTCCTTGGATACGATCATCAGTACGAACTGGTTGTTGCAGTCTCCGAGTTTCCAGGCCGAGCTCAGAGTCCGTTCCTGATCGGCGAGGACGGTAGCACCGTTTTTTTCGGTACGTTTTTTTGCCATGCTCCGGGCCATTCCGTTGGGGATCATGGGGGCGTCCTTGAGGTTCATGATGCCGAAACCGTAGATGTTGTCGCCCTGAGCGCGGTGGTTCTCTTCGAGTTCGAAGGTAAAGTCTTCGTTCTGCTTGTGGCGGTCGGGGTCGACATAGAATATCATGAGGTTCTTTTCTCCGAAATAGGGCAGTTTGGCGGGTTTTCCGTCCAGGTCGAGCAGTTCGACATTTTGGACCTTGCGGGGCAGTTCCTGGGCGAAGGTCACGGAAAGGGAGAGCATCCCGGCGACCATCATCGCAATTACTTTCATCTTCATAGCAATCTCTGTTTTTCCGATTTCCATGTAAACAAATCGGGGGCAAAGTTACGATAAATTCTTCGAACAACGGGATGTGTGCGACTTCTATTATTGTCCTAATCGTCATTTTTTTCGGCAGGAAGGGTCGGAGCGGGGTTCGGAGATGGCTTGCGGCACATTCCGTCCGTGTTTTTTTCCGAACGGGAGGGGCAGAAAAAAATCGGGAAGAAGAGTTGGCGGAACGGTCGTCAGGAATTATCTTTGCCCCCATGAAAACGAGCATACTTTTTGTTTGCCTGGGCAATATCTGCCGGTCACCGGCGGCCGAAGGGATCCTGCGCGACCGGATTGTGCGGGCGGGGCTTTCGGATCGGATCGAGGTGGATTCGGCGGGGACCTACGGGGGTCACCGGGGGGACCTTCCGGACCCGCGGATGCGGAGTGCGGCTTCGCGGCGTGGGTATTCGCTGACCCACCGGGCGCGTCAGGTCCGGGAGGATGATTTCGAGCGTTTCGACCGGATCGTGGTCATGGACGACATGAACTACGAGACGCTGCATCGGCTGGCGCCGTCGCGGGCCGCGGCGCAGAAGATCTACCGCATGACGGATTTCTGCCGCCGCCATCCCGACCGAACGTATGTCCCGGACCCCTATTACGAGGGTCACGAAGGTTTCGAATTGGTGCTGGACATGCTGGAGGACGGTTGCGAGGGGCTGCTGGCGGACCTGGAGCGGGAAAAGCGGATTTGAACGCCCTGTTCGGATATACGACGAGGATATACGACGAGCGCCGGATTCTCTCCGGCGCTCGTTTTTTGTGTTATGACCGAGTTAAAAGTCGAAACCGAAACTCAGGCTGTAGGTATTGTGGAGAAGGGTCTCCTTCTTGGCGAAGAGGTAGGCGAAATCGAGTCTCAGATGGAGGATTCGGACTCCGGCGCCGACCGACCAGTAACTGGGGTAGTAGTATCGCTGTTCGCCGTAGTGATACCCGGCTCGGAACTGGACGAGCTGCATGAGGTTGTACTCCATGCCGAGTGCGAGTTGGAATCCGCGCACGCCTTTGGGATAGAAGTAGTATCCGAGGTCAGTTCCGACGGTGATTTCGTGGGCGTCGGAGAGGAACGTATCGAGTGCTACTCCGGCAGTGAGGTCCATCGGGAGGATGTATTCGGTATCGTCGAGATAGGCTCCGAGGTTTGCGAGTTTGGCTCCTGCGCGGAGTACGGAGTAGCTGCCGAGGTTTTCGAGGGGGAGTTGATAGGCGACGCTGAGGTCTGCGGCCAGGGCATCCGCGGAGACTTCGGGCCGGTGGAGGTGCAGATAGCGGGCCACGACCCCGATGGCCCAGTTTTCGTCGAGGCGTCGGGAGTAGCCCAGATCGACGGCCATGTCGTTGTTGCCGCGTTCGCGCAGATACTGCCGCCATCCGGCCAGGACCAGGTTTTCGCTGCCGAGGCGGCAGGAGCCCGAGACGGCATAGTAGTCGAAATTCCCCTGTCCGTAGTAGGATGATGAGATCTGCGAGGGATTTAGCTGGAACAAGGCCGTTGCGGAGTTGTTGTAAATGGCGTGGGATCCGGAGAGGGTGGTCATCATCACGCCCCCCATTCCGATGGTTTTGGCATCGGGCGAGGGGAGTGTAGCCTCCTGAGCGGACGCTGTTGCGGAGATCAGGGCCGTAGCGGCCAGCAGGGTCATGAATCGTTTCATACGGACAAATATATGTAAAGCCGATTAAAAAACAGCCGTCATTCTAAAAAATGTTTTATACGACTGGCATATACACGAAATTATGCAATGATTCTGTTTACAAGCGTATTGATCCCGGATAAATTATGCGCATCATATAGCGAGGCCAGCATCTTGGCATCCGAAGAATCGATAGCATATATATCGGGTACTTTCAGTTTCCTAATATATTGACTTTGCCAACGAAGATATCCACCGTTCATGCTATTGGCCAGTTGGGACAACTGGGATATTATGAAGTCAGACATTAGAACGGCACTTAACACTTTAAGGCCCTCCATATCCTCTCCCGTAATATAATAGAGATTGTGATGCGGATAAAAATGTCCTGAATCAATCAGGATGAGATTATTGGCAGAAATATCCGGCAACAATATTTTAGGCCGGGATAAAAGGTCCTTATATACCCGGTCAATCGTACGATACCAATTCTGCGGATTTTTCTGTGATATATGCCTGCGTTGCAGTTTTTCTTTATGTGTTTCCAGATAAGATTTAGCTTTGGGGAACAAAGAAAGATCAATTATTTTCCCGTTTCCGTCGAAAGGATTGAACAGGAAATTACCGTTCCACTTCAGTTGATTATTCCTTACATCCTTGGATGTGATTATAGGAAGGAGTAATTCCATTTCTACCAACTTCGGCAAATTTTTTCCGATAAAAATTCTATCGGCTCCGGTTGCCACTCCTATTCCTATCTTAAATCCGAGATTTTCGATAGAAGTAAGTTTGAGTCTGTTTGATAGCATCCTGAATGTATCGTCCCAATCCCCATTATAAGGCATTTTGCGGCGATATTTTGTTGTCTCGGGCTTTGGGAGTGCATTCAAGTCGGTTACCTCCACGTATCGGAATGACGGTCCGGGTGGACAATTTACGATAAGGCTTATGGCTGGATATGCAATTACCTTTTCCTGGAATGGATTTACCTTTTCCAGATTAATGATTTCCTGCAGATCGAACGATGAAGCGATCAGATCACGCAGATTATACCCATACTGGTTTTTCAGCCACCGGTTAGAACAGATGAAACAATGTTTTCCTTCGGGGCGCAAACTCCGCAGTGATTTTTCGAAAAACGGGACATATAAATCAGCCCTGTGCCTGAATGTAGAGAATGTTTTCCGATATATTTCCTTTTGGGCATCAGGTATCTGTTCATACCGTACATAGGGTGGGTTTCCAATTATCAGGTCAGCCTTTCGCACATCGGCAGACAGAAAATCTTCATTTTTAAAGACAGTTTCGTTCAGATCGATGTTTGGGAAGCGAGCATGTATTCTATCGAGACAGATGTCGATTTTCGATTTGTCTGTGTCATAGCACACCAAACGACGGTTCAAAATTTCGGATGGATCGAATCCGTATGTTTGTGCCGATTGGCACAAGCGTGAGATTATTTCGATGACAAACTCACCTTTTCCACAAGCCGGCTCCATGACCGTAATCGAAGATAAATCCCGGTTGGGAAGATATCCCGACATATCCAGCATGTATTTGACAACATCCGGAGAGGTGAATACATCATCGCGTCTTTTACCCCCGCCACTGGTTCGATCCATACTTTATTTAAATTCGTTTATCACACCCTGTAAATAACCGGCAAAAGCGGATAGGAATCGCTCGATTGAAATATCGTCTGCAACATTGCCGTATGTCGAGGCATCCGAGGTCCAAAGCAAAGCTGCAGCCGTATAATGCCGTTCAAGAATCAGTTTTCGGCACAAGATGGAGTATCTGTCGATATAGGATGTTTTCTGGAACTCCTTCAACACCTTGAAATGAGGTTCAGCCACTCTGACGACCGCCGTTGATTTTTTACAACGTTCTACGGCCATCAGATATCCGACCCAGGGGGCGTTTTGGTTGGGGAATACATTCTCACGAAATGCGGTCCATAAATCTATGGCCGAACCCAACGCTTCTTCGGTTCTGTTGTTGAAATTGTTTCCAAATGATCCGACTTGGGATTTGAACTCGATTGCAGCGATCAGTTTTTTTGCGGGCGAAACAATTAGAAAATCCCAATCCTTTGTAGGTCGGAAGTAGCCCGGCAATTGATTGCTCTTGGTGAAAATACAATTTTGCGGGATTCCCATATCTACCGCCACCCGGGAGAGCAATGCAACGAATCCATCCATCTGTTTTCCTCCGGTAACAGCGCCTCTGTTGCCGGCATCCCGATTGTTGCGGTCGATCTGGTTATGCAGCTGCCTGTTGCGCGTATTCCAAAAACAGGCAATTGCATCTTGTATGATTCCAGTATAGTCTTTTATATCAAACAGCATATTATCGGCATGGTAAAATTATTACAAACATACATAAAAACTTCTGTTTTTCTAAATAGAAAAACAAAAAATCTTTTTGCGTAAAAGTATCAACAAGGACAATGTTTTCACCTGTTTCGGGCAGAAAAAGCGGAGCGTCTTCCGCAAAGAGGGGAAGACGCTCCGGCAAGTTTTTGGAGTCCGGTTGATTCCGAACTGCGGTTGATTCCGGACTGCGGGCGAGCTGTTTTTAGCAGTTCATGGCACCGCAGCAGTGGATCACCTGGCCGCTGACATACGACGAGAGGTCCGACGCGAGGAACAGGGCGACTTTGGCCACCTCTTCGGGCGTACCGCCGCGGCGCAGGGGGATCTGCTTGTACCACTCCTCCTTGACCGAATCGGGGAGTTTGTCGGTCATGTCGGTCATGATGAATCCCGGGGCGATGCAGTTGGCGCGGATTCCGCGCGAGCCCATCTCCTTGGCGATGGACTTGGCCAGACCGATCATGCCGGCCTTCGAGGCGGAGTAGTTGCACTGACCGGCGTTTCCGCTGACGCCGACCACCGACGACATGTTGATGATCGAACCGGCTTTCTGACGGGCCATTACGGGCGTCACGGCGTGGATGAAGTTGAAAGCGGACTTGAGGTTTACGGTCAGTACGGCGTCCCACTGCGCCTCGGACATACGCATCATCAGGCCGTCCTTGGTGATACCGGCGTTGTTGACGAGGATGTCGATGCGGCCGAAATCCTTCAGGATCTGGTCGATGACCTGATGGGTCTCTTCGAAGTTTGCGGCATTGGAGGCGTAGCCTTTTGCCTTGACGCCGAGTGCGGCGATTTCGGCTTCGGTAGCCTTTCCGTTCTCATCGATGACCAGGTCGGTGAAAGCGACATCGGCGCCTTCGGCGGCGAATTTCAGAGCGATGGCCTTTCCGATACCGCGTGCGGCACCGGTCACAACGGCCACTTTTCCTTCGAGCAGTTTCATAATCTGACTATTTTTAAGGTAATATTTGCCAATTTTCCGGCACAAAGATAGGAAAAATATCTTAAAAGCCCGCTTGCGGGAAGAAATTCGGCAAATTTGCGTATCTTTACCCGCCGTAAAGCATATCGACGCGATGAAAAACGTGTTTTCCGTGTTTTTGCTCCTTTATGCCGGGACCAGCGCTGCTTCCGAGCCGTGGGTCTGCACCAGTGCCGGGGCGCACCTGCTCTACGAGGAGTCGATCGGCGGGCAACGGACGGCGATGCTGGACAAACTCGTATCGGTGGAGTCCGACGGTGAAATCCGCCTCACCTATACGCGGCAGGGTCAGTCGGTTGTCGAACGTTGGAGGGTCTATGCCGATTCGACGGTCCTGTACATCGAGGCCCCGGAACAGATGTACGAACTGCTCCGCACGATGCAGGTGGAGGATGTCGAGATCACGTCACGGAACCAGTCCCTGCCGACGGAGATGAACCCCGGCGACGAATTCCCGGGTTTCGGGTTTACGCTGTCGGGGCGGAAGGAGGGCGAGCGGACGACGGTTTCGGTACTTTCGGACCGTGTTCGTGTGGTCGGCCGGGAGCGGATCAAGACTCCGGCCGGGAGATTCGAGGCCACGCGCATCGAGTTCCGGACGAGGACGAAGACGGGAGATACGGAGGTGGAGTTGCCCATGACCCAATGGCTGGCACCGGGCATCGGCCTGATCCGGCAGGAGATTCCGGTCATGGGGGATGTCGTCAGCGTGATCGAACTGCAGAAAATCATTCAACAACCCAGATAAAACATGAAAAGAGATTCCCGGATTTTCGAATTGATTGGCGCGGAGCGCAACCGTCAGATGCACGGCATCGAGTTGATCGCTTCGGAGAACTTTGTCAGCGACCAGGTGATGGAAGCGATGGGCTCGGTGCTCACGAACAAATATGCCGAAGGCTATCCGGCGGCGCGATATTACGGCGGCTGCGAGGTGGTGGACCAGGTGGAGCGCCTGGCCATCGAGCGCATCTGCGAGCTCTACGGTGCGGAGTGGGCCAACGTGCAGCCGCACTCGGGAGCGCAGGCCAACATGGCGGTCTTCTTTGCGTGCCTGCAGCCTGGTGATACGTTCATGGGGCTGGACCTCGCGCACGGAGGCCACCTTTCGCACGGTTCGCCGGTGAACATGTCGGGCAAATACTTCAAGGCCGTAGGCTACCAGTTGGACGAGGCGACGGGAATGATCGACTACGACGCGATGGAGCGCAAGGCGCTGGAGTGCCGTCCGAAACTGATCGTCGGCGGGGCATCGGCCTACTCGCGCGAGTGGGACTACAAGCGGATGCGTGAGATTGCCGACAAGGTGGGTGCGCTGCTGATGGTGGACATGGCCCACACGGCGGGTCTGATTGCCGCGGGTCTGCTGGAGAATCCGGTGAAATACGCCCATATCGTCACCTCGACGACCCACAAGACGCTGCGCGGGCCGCGCGGCGGTATCATCCTCATGGGCAAGGACTTCGAGAACCCGTGGGGTCTGACGACGCCGAAGGGAGCCGTGAAGATGATGTCGCAGATTCTCAACTCGGCAGTCTTCCCGGGCATCCAGGGCGGTCCGCTGGAGCACGTGATCGCCGCGAAGGCCGTGGCCTTCGGCGAGGCACTGCAGCCCGAATACAGGGAGTACCAGCGTCAGGTCCAGAAGAACGCCGCCGCGATGGCCGCGGCCTTCACGAAACGGGGCTACAAGATCGTCTCGGGCGGTACGGACAACCACCTGATGCTGGTGGACCTCAGGACGAAGTTCCCCGACCTGACGGGTAAGCTGGCCGAGAAGTGCCTCGTGGCCGCCGACATCACGACGAACAAGAACATGGTTCCGTTCGACACGCGCTCGCCGTTCCAGACCTCGGGGCTTCGCTTCGGGACGCCGGCCATCACGACGCGCGGTCTGAAGGAGGATCAGATGGACTACATCGTCGGACTGATCGACCGGGTGCTGAACGATCCGGAGAACGAGGAGAACATCGCCGCCGTGCGCAAGGACGTGAATGCGCTGATGGCAAACTACCCGCTCTTCGCCTGGTAACCGGAAGGGAGGAAGCATGGAAGAGGTCCTGGATTTTCTGCGACGGTTGTCCGAGAACAACGACCGGGAGTGGTTCGACGCCCACCGGACGGAGTGGGCGCATGTCAAGGGGCTGTGGGCAGGCTTCACGGCGGAGCTGATCGAGGGGATCGCGTCGTTCGACCCCGCGGTCCGGGGGCTCCGGCCGCAGGACTGCACCTACCGCATTGCCCGCGACACGCGCTTTTCGGCCGACAAGCGTCCTTACAAGAGCTGGCTCGGGGCGTTCGTTGTTCCGAAAGGCAAAAAATCGGGCTATGCGGGCTACTACTTCCACGTCGAACCGGCGGGCGACGGACTTCTGGGCAATCACCTGCTGGCCGCGGGGGCGGTCTGCATCGAACCCCAGGTGCTTCGTTCGATCCGCGAGGAGGTGCTGGACCACGGTGCCGAGATGCTGCAGTCGATCGATGCGGCGCGGGGCTTCCGGCTCGACACGGCGAACCGGCTGAAACGGGTTCCGACGGGTTTCCCGGCCGATTCGGAGTATGCCGAGCTGCTCAAACAGAAGGATTACTGCCTGGAGAAGCCGGTTCCGGAGGCATTCGTACTGTCGGACAATCTGCCGGAACGGCTCGTGGAGGAGTTCCGCCATACGAAACCCTTCCTCGACCAACTGAACCGGGCCATCCAGTACGCCTACGAGGAGATGTAATTCTCCGAAAGCATAAAAAAGCAGAGAGGTCGATCCCGCAATGGGACCGACCTCTCTCTTTTGCTTTTTGCGGCGACCGACTGCGGGGGAGGGTTGAAGCCGCCGCACGCTTTTCGCCTGCGATCACCTTCCTTCCCTTCAGCTGCGGCCCCGGCCCCCGGCCTATTCGACCGTCACCGACTTGGCGAGGTTGCGGGGCTGGTCGACGTTGCGGCCCTTGTAGACGGCGATGTAGTAGGCCAGCAGCTGCAGGGGCACCGAGACGACGACCGGCATGAGACACTCGGTGATGACCGGGACCTCGATCACGTAGTCGGCCGAACGGCGCACCTGCTCGTCGTTGCGGGCGCAGACGGCGATGATCTTGCCGCCGCGGGCCTTGATCTCCTCGATGTTCGAGGCGGTTTTTTCGTAGGTATGGTCGGGGGTTGCGATGGCCACGGTGGGCATCTCGGCATCGATCAGCGCAATGGGTCCGTGCTTCATCTCGGCAGCGGGGTAACCTTCGGCATGGATGTAGGAGATCTCCTTGAGCTTCAGAGCCCCTTCGAGGGCCGTGGGGTAGTTGTAGCCGCGCCCGAGGTAGATGAAGTTGTGGGCGTAGGTGAAGATCTTCGAGAGGTCGGCGATCTGCGGGGCGACCTTGAGCACCTCTTCGAGCGTCTCGGGCAGGCGGAGCAGCGCCGCGGCCACTTCGTGGTAATAGGCTTCGGAGACGGTTCCCTTCTCGCGTCCGATGGCCAGGGCGAGCATCGCCATGACGGTCACCTGCCCGGTGAATGCCTTCGTCGAGGCGACACCGATTTCGGGTCCGACATGGATGTAGGCTCCGGAGTCGGTCGCGCGGGCGATGGAGGAGCCTACGACGTTGCAGATTCCGAAGACGAAGGCTCCGGCCTTGCGGGCCAACTCGACGGCAGCGAGCGTATCGGCCGTCTCGCCCGACTGCGACACGGCGATAACGATGTCATCCTCGCGGATGATCGGGTCGCGGTAACGGAACTCCGAGGCGTACTCCACCTCGACCGGGATGCGGCAGATCGACTCGATCAGGTGTTCGCCGATGAGCGAGGCGTGCCACGAGGTGCCGCAGGCCACGAAGATGATCCGCCGCGCGTTGATGAAGCGGTCGCGGTGGTCGATCACGCCGGAGAGCTTCACCTCGCAGGTCTCGGGATTGATCCTCCCGCGGATGCAGTCGACGAGGGTCCGGGGCTGTTCGTAGATCTCCTTGAGCATGAAGTGGGGATATCCGCCCTTTTCGAGCTGGGAGATCGAGAGCTCCAGCTTCTTGATATCGATCCGGGCGTCGTGGTTGTCGAGCGTCAGGAGCTTGAGCGGGGCGTTGCGGTTGATGACGGCGATCTCACCGTCGTTCACGTAGACGAACTCCTGCGTATATTCGATGATCGAGGCGGCGTCCGACGAGAGGAAATACTCCCCGTTGCCGATCCCGACCACCATCGGGCTGCTCTGCCGGGCGGCGATGATCTCGTCGGGGTTTCCTTTTTCGATCACGGCGATGGCGTATGCCCCGATGACCTGGCGGAGCGCCTGGCGCACGGCTTCGAGCAGCGAACAGCCGTTCGTCGTGCGGATGTACTCGATGAGGTTGACCAGCACTTCGGAATCGGTGCTGCTGCGGAACGTGTATCCGTTTTCGACGAGCGCCTCCTTCAGTACGCGGTAGTTTTCGATGATTCCGTTGTGGATCAGCGCAATGCGTTCCGACTCGGAGTAGTGGGGGTGAGCGTTGGCGTCATTCGGCACGCCGTGCGTGGCCCAGCGGGTGTGGGCGATTCCGATGGACCCCGAGAGGTCCTTGCCCTGGAGGAAGTGCTCCAGATCGGAGACCTTTCCCTTGCATTTGAAGACGTTGAGCGCACCCTTGTCATTGACCAGCGCGACTCCGGCACTGTCATAGCCCCGGTATTCGAGGCGGTGCAGCCCCTTGATCAGGATCGGACACGCCTCGCGCCGTCCGACATAACCGACGATTCCGCACATGAGTTTTCGAGATTTTATCGGGCTCGAAGATAAGAAAATTTTTTAATAACTCCACACAAAGAGGGGCGGGAATTTGCTCCCGCCCCTGAAATCGGCCCGACATGAGCTTCTCAGCCTCTCCCGACAGTTACCGGACGTAACGGCGCATTTCGGCGACCAGTTCGGGCGCTCCGGCGAGGATCGAGACTCCGCGATCGGGACGCAACGGTTCGACGACGCCTCCGGCCTCCGAGACGATCAGCTCTCCGGCACAGATGTCCCAGACGTGGAGGGCCAACTCCCAGAAACCGTCGATCCACCCGGCCGCCACGGCACAGAGGTCGTAGGCCGCCGACCCCATGCGCCGCAAACCGCGGATGCGGGGCAGGATGCGGGCGACGTTGTCGCAGTTGTTGTCCGGATTCAGATCCTTGTCGTAGGGGAATCCGGTGGCGAGGACCGCCGCCCCCAGCGACTCTTTCCTCGTGACGCGAATCCGCCGGGGCTGCTGCCCGCGTGAGGCGAGCCAGGCCCCTCCGCCCTTCACGGCCGTGTACAACTCGTCCAGATAGGGGGCGTACACCACCCCGACGACGGTCTCGCCGTCCTGCTGCAAGGCGATCGAGACGGCGAAGACGGGCAAGCCCTGGCTGTAGTTGGTCGTTCCGTCCAGCGGGTCGACGACCCAGTGCCAGCGGCTTCCGGCCGCACCGCGTTCGCCTCCCTCCTCGCCCAGCAGGGCGTGCTCCGGGAAACGCTCCGCAATGCGCCGGGCAATCAGCGCCTCACACTCCTTGTCGACGCGCGTCACCACATCGTAGAGGTTCGATTTGGTCTCGATGCCGAGATCCCCGCTGCGGAACGCAGCGAGTTGAATGGCCCCGGCCTCGCGGGCTGTGGCGACGGCAAAATCCAGGAATTCTTCGTACATGACCCCTACCGGCTTTCGGCGAAATACTTGTAGAAGAGCGGAATGGTCTCCACGCCGCGTTCGAACTGTTCGAGCCCGAAGCTCTCGTTCGGGGAGTGGATGGCATCCTCAGCCAGCCCGAAGCCGATCAACAGGGACTTGATTCCGAGAATCGACTCGAAGCCGCTGATGATCGGAATCGACCCGCCGGAGTAGAAGGGCAGGGGTTTCTTACCGAAGGTCTCCATGATGGCCTTCTCGGCAGCCTTGTAGGCGGGCATGTCGGTCGGTGCGACGTAGGGCATACCACCGTGCAGCGACTTCACGACGACCTTGACGCTCTTGGGCGCGATCTTCCGGAAATGGCGTTCGAAGAGCTTCGAGATCTTGCGGTAGTCCTGATTCGGGACCAGCCGCATCGAGATCTTGGCCGAGGCCTTCGACGGGATGACCGTCTTGGTCCCCTCGCCGATGTATCCGCCCCAGATGCCGTTGACATCGAGCGACGGACGCACGCCGGTGCGTTCCAGGGTGGTGTAGCCCGCCTCACCCTCGACATCGCCGATCTCCAACGCCTTTTTATAATTGGCCAGATTGAACGGAGCCTTGTTGAAGGCCTTGCGCTCGGCGGGCGTCAGCTCGCGCACGTCATCGTAGAACCCGGGGATCGTCACGCGGCCGTTCTCGTCGATCAGACTGGCCACAAGCCGCGTCAGGACGTTGGCCGGATTGGCCACGGCCCCGCCGAACAACCCCGAATGGAGGTCCTTGTTGGGTCCCGTCACCTCGACCTCCATGTAGGCCAGCCCGCGCAACCCGCAGGTGATCGACGGCGTCTGCATCGAGAGCATCGAGGTGTCCGAAACGAGGATGATGTCGGCTTTCAGGAGTTTTTTGTGCTCGCGGCAGAAGTCATAGAGGCTGGCCGACCCGATCTCCTCCTCGCCTTCGAGCATGAATTTCACGTTGCACGGGAGCGAATCCGTGGCGCACATCGCCTCGAAAGCCTTGGCGTGCATCCACAACTGCCCCTTGTCGTCGTCGGCACCGCGGCACCAGATGCGGCCATCACGGATGACGGGTTCGAAGGGGTCGGTGCGCCACTCCCCGCGGGGATCGACCGGCATGACGTCGTAATGGCCGTAGACCAACACGGTCCTGGCTTTCGGACTGACGATCTTCTCGGCATAGACCACCGGATTCCCGGCCGTAGGCATCACCTCGGCCCGGTCGGCCCCGGCCTTGACCAGCGCCGCGGCGAGAAACTCAGCACAGCGCTGCATGTCGGGTTTGTGCTCCGACTGGGCGCTGATCGACGGGATGCGCAGCAGATCGAACAACTCATTGACAAAGCGCTCCTTATTGGCGCTTATATAATCCTTCACTTTATCCATTTCTCCCTATTTTTTCTGCAATACGTAATGCTCGGCCAACTCGCCCGTAATCGGCTGCCGGTCGGCATCGAGGTGACGCAAACGGTTCTCCTCGACCTTGTAGTACCCGGGATTTTCCCCGTCGTCGGGCGTCAGCGTCAACAAATTGCCTTCGACCTTGAAAGTCCCCTTTTCATCAAATGCCGAGTCGCGTTCGAGGTACTCCATGTGGAGGGTATAGCTGCGGTCGGCGGCCAGTACGATGGTTGTTCGGATGCCCGGGCAGTCAGCTCCGGGAAGGGTCCCTTCATAGGTTCCCAGATAGTCGAGCGACGTTTCGGCGGTGTGGATGTCGGGGGTTTCCCCGACCGTTTCTCCCGCTCCAACCGTCGTTTCAACCGTCCCGGGCACCTCGACCGTTTCGGATTTTGCCGCCCCGGCCCCCACATCCGTCGCGGAGGCCTGCCTGCGGCCGTTTCCGCCGCAGGAGACCAGAACTCCCGCGGCGGAAAGGATCAACAGGTATTTTCTCATCGTGCTCAGAGGTTGCAGATCGCCTTGATTTCGGAGATGAAACGCTGAGCCAGGGCATCGGCCTCCTCCATCGACTTGGCCTCGGTGTAAACGCGGATGATAGGCTCGGTGTTCGACTTGCGGAGGTGTACCCAGTTCTCCGGGAAATCGATCTTCACACCATCGATATCGTTCACTTTTTCACTGGCATAACGGGCCTTCACCTCACGCAGCACTTTATCCACGTCGATGGCCGGTGTCAGCTCGATCTTGTTCTTCGAGGCATAGTACGCGGGGTAGGTTGCGCGCAGCTGGGTCATGGTCATGCCCTTCTTGGCGAGCCACGTCAGGAAGAGCGCCGTACCGACCAGGGCGTCGCGGCCGTAGTGGAGCTCGGGATAGATGACTCCGCCGTTTCCTTCGCCGCCGATGACGGCCCCGACCTCCTT
>CALUMM010000047.1 GCA_944321755.1 uncultured Alistipes sp. | reverse complement strand
TTCGACATTTTCAGCACCTGGGTGCGCAACGCATCCGACTGTTGCCGGATGTCGAACAATCCTACGAATCCACACATACCGTTTAGTTGTTTTCGGGTCTGAGCTTGCGGACGACGGCTCCGGCCTGCCACATTTCGCTTTCGCGCATTTCGCGCAGCTCCTCGTTGAGCTTCGTGCGGTAGTCGGGCTTGCTGTTGGCGTCGATCGAGATCTGGGCTTCGTTACCGCTGCGGACGCTCTCGTAGAGCTCCTCGAAGACGGGTTTCGTGGCGTCGCGGAAGCGCTTCCACCAGTCGAGGGCACCGCGCTGTGCCGTGGTCGAGCAGTTGGCGTACATCCAGTCCATGCCGTTTTCGGCGACGAGCGGCATGAGCGACTGCGTGAGCTCCTCGATGGTCTCGTTGAAGGCCTCCGAGGGGGTGTGTCCGTGGGCGCGGAGCGTGTCGTACTGGGCGGCGAAGATGCCCTGGATGGCACCCATCAGCGTACCGCGCTCACCCGTCAGGTCGGAGTAGACCTCGCGCTGGAAGTCGGTCTCGAAGAGGTAACCCGATCCGACGCCGATGCCGAGTGCGATGACGCGCTCCATGGCGCGTCCCGTGGCGTCCTGGAAGACGGCGTAGCTCGAATTCAGGCCGCGGCCCTGGAGGAACATGCGGCGCAGCGACGTTCCCGAACCCTTCGGGGCGATCAGGATGACGTCGACGTCGGCCGGCGGGATGATGCCCGTGCGCTCCTTGTAGGTGATGCCGAATCCGTGCGAGAAGTAGAGCGCCTTGCCCGGGGTGAGGTGCTTCTTGATCGTGGGCCATACGGCGATCTGCCCGGCGTCGGAGAGCAGGTACTGGATGATCGTACCGCGCTCGGCGGCCTGCTCGATGTCGAAGAGCGTTTCGCCCGGCACCCAGCCGTCGGCGACGGCCTTGTCCCAGCTCTTCGAGCCCTTGCGCTGCCCGACGATCACGCGGAATCCGTTGTCACGCAGGTTGAGCGACTGCCCGGGACCCTGCACACCGTAGCCGATGACGGCGATGGTTTCGTTTTTGAGCGTTTCGAGTGCTTTCTCCAGCGGGAACTCTTCCCGCGTTACGACGTTCTCTTCGACGCCGCCGAAATTGATCTTTGCCATAGTTTTATGAATTTTGGTTTGTTCGTAAATGTCTGTTTCGTGGGGAGGTGGGATTTGTTGTCCGTGGCCCGTCATCTGTGGACCGGGGCGGGATTCAGGCCTCCTGCCGGACCTGTTCGGGGTTTTTCCGCATCTTCTCCAGCTCTTCGAGGTATTCGTTCAGCAGTTCGCGTTTCGACTTGATGACGGCCACCGTTCCGCTGCGCACGAACTGCTGCACGCCGTAGGGCTGCAACAGGCGGAACAGTTCCTGGGTTTCGCTCTTGTGCCCGGTCTTCTCGACGACGATGTAGTCGGTGTCGATCTCCAGAATACGGACGTTGTGCTTGCGGACGAGCTGTTCGACATTGTGGCTGCGCGTGACCTTGTAGAGGGCGATCTCCTGCTGCACGACCTCGTCGGGGGTGTAGACGAAGGTTTTGAGCACGTCGATCTTCTTCTCGACCTGCCGGACGACCTTGGCCACCGTTTCGGGGGTCGTTCGCACGACGATCGTGAATTTGTGAATACCCTTCAGGGCGGATTCCGAGGTTGTCAGGCTCTCGATGTTGACGTTCCGGCAGGTGAAAACCGTGGTGATCTGGCTCAGCAGGCCCACCTTGTTCTCCGAAAATACGGTGATGATGTATTCCTGTTCCATATCCAAGCTCTGCATTTTATTCGAGACGGATCTCCGCAACCGGGGCTCCGGCCGGGACCATCGGGAAGACGTTGTCCTCGCTTTCGACGCGCACCTCCAGCAGGAAGGCGCCCTGCGACTCCTTCATTTCGGCCACGGCATCGGCGAGTTCCTCGCGGCGTTCGACGCAGCGGTATCCGAGACCGTTGGCGCGGGCGATCAGGCCGAAATCGGGGTTCACCAGTTCGGTGAAGGAGTAGCGGGAGTCGTAGAAGAGCTCCTGCCACTGGCGGACCATGCCGAGGAAGGAGTTGTTCAGCAGCACGATCTTTACGGGGACCTTCGACTGGAAGATCGTCCCCAGCTCCTGAATGGTCATCTGCAGGCCGCCGTCGCCGACGAAGAGGACCACGTTGCGCTCCGGGGCTCCGAGTTTGGCGCCGATGGCTGCCGGGAGTCCGAACCCCATGGTGCCGAGGCCTCCCGAGGTGACGAGGCTCCGTGTGCGGCGGAATCCGAAGTAGCGTGCGGCGAACATCTGCTGCTGCCCGACGTCGGTGACCAGCACGGCGTCGTTGTCGTAGGCCCGGGCCACCGTATCCACGGCCTCGCCCATGCGGATCCGGCCCCCCGCGGGATGGAGGGCGGGTTGGATCACCCGTTCCTGTTCGATGCGGTCGCAGGCGCGGAACTCCGCGATCCAGTCTCCGTGGTCGCGGCGGCGGATGCGCGCGGTCAGCAGGGGCAGGGTCTCCCGCACGTTACCCGCCACGGGGACATCGGCCTGGACGATCTTTCCGATTTCGGCGGGGTCGATCTCCAGATGGATGATTTTCGCGTTTTCGCCGAAGTGTGCCGGATTTCCCGTCACGCGGTCGTCGAAGCGCATTCCTATGGCGATGAGCAGGTCGCAGTCGCGGTTTTTGATGTTGGGGCCGTAGTTTCCGTGCATACCCAGCATCCCGACGTACTGCGGCGAATCGGTCGGCACGGCCGAGAGTCCCAGCAGGGTCGAGGCGACGGGCATTCCGCTTTTGGTGAGGAACTCCTGCAGTTCGGTCTCGGCATTCCCGAGGAGAACCCCCTGTCCCGCCATGACCAACGGGCGCTGTGCCTCATTGATGAGGCGTGCGGCCTCCTCGATGCAGGCCGGATCGGGCTGCGGAACGGGCACGTAGCTGCGGATCGAGACGAGTTTCTCGTAGCGGAACGGTGCGACGCCGCACTGGGCGTCCTTCGTGATGTCGACGACCACTGGTCCGGGGCGTCCCGAGCGGGCCACGTAGAAGGCTTTGGCGATGGCTGCCGGAATATCCTCGACCCGTTTGACCTGGCAGTTCCATTTCGTGACGGCCTGGGTGATCCCGACGAAGTTGGTCTCCTGGAAGGCGTCGGTACCGAGCAGTTCGGATCCGACCTGCCCGGTGACGAGCACCAGCGGAGTGGAGTCCATCAGGGCGTCGGCGAGTCCCGTGACGGTGTTCGTGGCGCCGGGGCCCGAAGTGACCAGGCAGACGCCCACGCGCCCGCTGACCCGGGCATACCCCTGGGCGGCGTGTACGGCGCCCTGTTCGTGGCGCACGAGGATGTGGCGCAGCCGGTCGCGGTAGTCGTACAGTGCATCGTAGACGGGGATGATGGCTCCTCCGGGGTAGCCGAAGAGGGTATCGACACCCTCGATCAGAAACGATTCGAGCAGGGCCTGCGAACCCGTCATCAGGGGCTCGGAGGCCGTTTGTCGCGCATCGGGAGATGAGGTATTCATGGTAGGATCGGGATTGTTCGGGGTTGAATCGGTTTTTTCCTGAAGATTACGCCTCGTCGTCGAGGATTCGCACGGCGCCCTTGTCCGCCGAGCTGACTAACCGGGCGTATGCCTGCAGCGATTTGGGGACCTTGCGGTCGCGGGCTGCGGGGCGGAAGTGCTCCTGAGCGGCCATGCGTGCGGCGATCTCCGTGTCGTCGACCAGCAGGCGGATCGAACGCTTCGGGATGTCGATTTCGATCTCGTCGCCCGTGCGGACCACGGCAATCTCACCGCCCGAAGCGGCTTCCGGGGAGACGTGTCCGATTGAGAGCCCCGACGTACCGCCCGAGAAGCGTCCGTCGGTGATCAGCGCGCAGGCTTTGTCGAGGTGTTTCGACTTGAGGTACGACGTGGGGTAGAGCATCTCCTGCATTCCGGGGCCGCCCTTCGGGCCCTCGTAGCGGATGACGACCACCTCGCCGGGCTGCACTTCGTCGTTGAGGATGCCGTGCATGGCCTGCTCCTGCGACTCGTAGACGCGGGCGGCACCGCGGAAGACGAAGAGTTTCTCGTCGACTCCGGCGGTCTTCACGACGCAGCCCGAGCGGGCGATGTTGCCCGTCAGGACGGCCAGGCCGCCGTCGCGGAAGTAGGCGTGGGCGATATCGCGGATGCACCCTTGGGCGCGGTCGGTGTCGAGTGTGTCGTAGTAGCAGTGCTGCGATCCCAGTTCGCGGCTGTAGTGGCCGGCCGGGGCGCTCAGTGAACGGCGCCGGGCCGCATCCGTGGCCGTAGGGCTGAGGATGTCGCATGCCGCGATGGCTTCGCCGAGCGTGCGTCCGTCGACCCGCTGCACCGAGGTGTCGAGCAGCCCGCCGCGGTTGAGTTCGCCGAGGATGGCGAAGATCCCGCCCGCACGGTTGACGTCCTGGATGTGGTAGAGGGAGTTGGGTGCCACCTTGCAGAGCACCGGGACACGGCGCGAGAGTCGGTCGATGTCCTGCATCGTGAAGTCCACGCCGGCTTCGTGAGCCACGGCCAGCAGGTGCAGGACCGTATTGGTCGAGCCGCCCATGGCGATGTCGAGCGACATGGCGTTCTCGAAGGCGGCTTTCGAGGCGATCGAGCGGGGCAGGACGCTTTCGTTCCCCTCGAAGTAGTATCGTTCGGCGTTGCGCACGATGAGGGCTGCGGCGTCCTCGAAGAGCTGGCGGCGGTTGGCGTGTGTGGCGACGATCGTGCCGTTGCCGGGGAGCGAGAGTCCGAGGGCCTCCGTGAGGCAGTTCATCGAGTTGGCGGTGAACATCCCCGAGCAGGAACCGCAGCCGGGGCAGGCGCAGCGTTCGACTTCGGCGATCTCCTCGTCGGTGTATTTCGTGTCGGCGGACATGACCATGGCGTCGATCAGGTCGAGGTGTCGGTTGCCGAAGCGTCCGGCCTCCATCGGGCCTCCGGAGACGAAGATCGTGGGGATGTTGAGCCGCATGGCGGCCATCAGCATTCCGGGTGTGATCTTGTCGCAGTTGGAGATGCAGACCAGGGCGTCGATCTTGTGGGCGTTGGCCATGTATTCGACGCTGTCGGCGATGATTTCGCGCGAGGGCAGCGAGTAGAGCATCCCGTCGTGTCCCATGGCGATTCCGTCGTCGATGGCGATGGTATTGAACTCGGCGGCGAAGCATCCGAGGCTTTCGATGCGTTGTTTGACCTGCTGCCCGATTTCGTGCAGGTGGACGTGTCCGGGTACGAGCTGCGTGAATGAGTTTGCAATGCCGATGACGGGGCGTCCGAAATGTTCTTCGCGCATACCGTTTGCGCGCCAGAGGCTGCGGGCTCCGGCCATGCGGCGTCCCGAAGTGGTAATGGCGCTTCTGAGCGAGTGTTTCATCTTTTGCGGTTCCATGGTTGAGGGGCGTCAGGGCCTCGAAAATCGAAAAAAACCTTTCTCCGCCGGGAGAAAGGTTTTGATTGATCCATCGAACAGGTACGTCACCTTTCTCCCGTTATCTTTTCAAGGACCACGAGCAGCACGTTAATGACGACGTTATTCGAATGATTCGAGGCGATCATGCCGTTTTTTCGTTTTGTTCGGAAACAAAGATAGGGAACTAATTCGGGATGCGCAAATAATTTTCTAAAGAAATTTAATAACATAACGATCCGGAAGCATTTTCTTTGATTCTGCTTTCGGATTGCCCAAATACGAACTTGTATGTTACGGTTTGTAACCGCGTTTTGGGCGTGTCGGGTCTTTCAGTCGGTGATTTTCCGGATTTGGGGCCCCGGAACGGCCATGTGCTTTCGATTTTCGGAGGCGGCAATCGATGCAGCGTCCTGTTTGTCACTCCTATATATATGGAGGAGCCTCCGGATGGGTTTGTGACGCTTACGAATTGTTACCGGGGATTTGGATTATTAAAATATTTGTTTTATATTTGCCCTCGATGAATCTTCAGAGACTCCATACGACGCACGGTGAAGGACACGGAATTTTCGGTGTCGGGACGTGTTGTGGGTCTCTCTTCAGTTTCGTAACCATCGCTTCCACGACGTTTACCGCCACTACCACCACCCCTGTGGGGGTCGAGTAGTCAATATTCCGAATCGCATCGTCGTATGCTTATTCCGGCCCAGGCTGCCGGAGCGGAAAACAGGGTAACAGCAAAATTCTCCGGTCAATATCCGAAACCGAAATCCTCCGGGTCCGGCGTATCCGCAGGACAGGGAGATGGGACCTGGGTCCTCGGCATGGGTCGGAAATCCGATTTTCGGACCCCGGATCATCCCGGAGAGCTTCAATAAACGATTGGTTCCATAAAAAACGAAAATTCACCATGAAACATATCAAGGTTTTTGCCCCGGGAACGGTGGCCAATCTGGGATGCGGGTTCGATGTGATGGGCCTGACCCTCGACGGAGTGGGCGATTTGCTGGAGGTGGGTGTCGAGCCCGATGCCGAAGGGCTTTCGATCCGCAACGACAGCGGCGTGGATCTGCCTGAATCACTCGACGACAATGTCATCACGCCGGCCGTTCGGGCGATGCTCGAAGCCTACGGACGCCCCGTGCGGGTTGAGATCCGCCTGCTCGAAAAGATCGTTCCGGGGAGCGGGATCGGGTCGAGTGCGGCCTCGTCGGCTGCGGCCGTCTACGGCATCAACGAACTGCTGGGGCGCCCCTTCTCGGGCAAGCGGCTCGTGGAGTTCGCCATGCAGGGCGAGGCGCTGCTGGGCGGTACGGCCCACGCCGATAATGTCGGTCCGGCGCTGCTGGGCGGTGTGGTGCTGATCCGCGGTTACGAACCCTTCGACATCGTGCGTCTTCCGGTTCCCGACAACTTCTTCTACGCCGTGGCGCACCCGGCCATCGTCGTCAGCACGAAGATGGCCCGCGAGGTCCTGCCGCGTGAAATTCCGCTGTCGAGTGCCGTGAAGCAGTGGGGCAATGTCGGCGGACTGGTTGCCGGATTCGCCCTGCGCGACGTGGCGCTGATCGGCCGTTCGATGCACGACGCCGTGGTGGAACCCTACCGCAAGGGCTTTATTCCCGACTACGACGTCTTGAAGGCGAGTGCGTTGGACGAAGGGGCCCTGGCGCTGAACATCGCCGGATCGGGTCCTTCGGTCTTCGCCCTGGCTTCGGATTATGCGGTTGCCTGCCGGATTGCCGACCGGATGAAGGCGCACTTCGCCGAACGGGGCATCGCCTGCGATACCTATGCGGGCCGGGTGTCGAATGCGGGAGCACGGGTTGTCGAATCATAAAAACGCAAAGCCATGAACTTTTACAGTACACGGGACCGGGAGCGGAAACAGGGCTGTACGCTCCGGGAAGCGGCCATGATGGGCCTGGCCCCCGATGGCGGTCTGTTTGTTCCGGAGCGGATTCCGCAGGTCAATCTTTCCGAGGCGGAGCGCCGGGCCGGGGAGTCGTACGGCTCCATGGCGAGCTACCTGGCGGGTCTCTTTTTCGGCGATGATTTCGATATGCAGGCGCTGCGCCGCGAACTGGAGTCGCTGTATGATTTTCCGGTTCCGCTGCGCCGGGTAGGGCGGAGCCGCTACACGCTGGAACTCTTCCACGGCCCGACCTGCGCCTTCAAGGACTTCGGTGCGGGATTCATGGGCCGGGCCGTGGGGCTGCTGGGAGCGGCCGGGGAGCGGCTCGTCATCCTCACGGCTACATCGGGCGATACGGGCAGTGCCGTGGCGCACGGATTCTACAATGTGCCGGGCGTCGACGTGGTGGTTCTCTACCCCGAGGGGAAGATCAGCCGCTTGCAGGAGTGCCAGATGACGGCGCTCGGGGGCAACATCCATCCGCTGCGTGTAGCCGGGACGTTCGACGACTGCCAGCGGCTGGTGAAGGAACTCTTTGCCGACGAGGCGTTCCGTCGCCGCCGCCGGGTGACGTCGGCCAATTCGATCAACCTGCTGCGGTGGATTCCCCAGGCGTTCTACTACTTCTACGGCTACTTCCTCTGGCGGCGGGAGACGGGCGGCGACCATCCGACGATTGTTGTTCCGAGCGGCAATTTCGGCAACCTGGCGGCGGGGATGCTGGCGCAGCGAATGGGGCTTCCGGTGGGGGGCTTCGTGGCGGCATCGAACATCAACGACGTGGTTCCGGAGTTCCTGCGCACGGGTGTCTACCGCCCGCGGCCCTCGATCCAGACCCCGGCCAGTGCCATGGACGTGGGGGCGCCGAGCAATTTCGAACGGATGCTGTGGCTGTGCGGCGGGGATCCCGAGGCGTTACGGGCGGAGTTGACGGGTTTTCGGTGCGACAATGCCGGGATCCGGCGGACGATCGACGAGTTGTACGAACGGACCGGTTATTTCTCGGATCCGCACAGTGCCGTGGGATATGCGGCGTCGATGGCGGTCGGGAAGCCGGGCTTCTACCTCTCGACGGCGCATCCGGCGAAGTTCGGGGAGGTGATTACTTCGGTAACGGGTGCGCGGATTCCGCTGCCCACACGGCTGGAGAAGTTGACGCAGTGTCCGCAGCATTCGGACCCGCTGGCCGTGGACCTTGCGGCACTGGAGGCGTTTGTCGAGCAGGTTTGAGTGTTGCGTGCCGATTAGCGAGGAGCCAGTTTGTATTGAATAAGGCCGTTCCCGATCCGGACTCCGGATCGGGAACGGCCTTATTATGCGTGGCACTTTCGCGGGACCGTTCCCGGCCGGATGTGCGGAGCTGCAGGACCTTTTTGCGGTGGGAATTTCCAAAAAGAGGGGAACTTCCCGAAAACAAAAAAGCGGAAACCTTTCGATTTCCGCTTTTGGTACCCCCTCAGGGGCTCGAACCCTGGACCCCAACATTAAGAGTGTCGTGCTCTACCAACTGAGCTAAAGAGGCATCAATCGTTATCCGATTGCGAGTGCAAAGATAGCTATAAAATCATTAATTCCAAAATTTTTTAAAGAAAAATTATTTTTTTCATCCGGCCTTTGCGGTTCGATCCCTATTCGAAGACGACGCGGTCGCTGTTCCATTCCCCGTCTGCATTCGGGTAAATGAAGGGTCTCGAATCGCCGAAACGCTTCATATTCAGATAACTTTCGTAGAGATTGATCCCGTTTGCCGATTGCGTGGCCAGCGAGAAGGCGATGACCGACGGGTGGCGTTTGGTTGTGTGGTACGAATTCTCCGTGCGTTCGAGGTAAGCCTGCAGCCAGGCCGGATCGTTTGACGGATTGCCCTCCTTCTGCCGGGAATCGCCGCTGCGGCTCGTATCGATCGGGGCCTGCACGATCACGCAGAGCCCCTGCCCGTCGCAGGAGTTCAGGAACGATTCGCTGACCGGCCCGGGCAACAGTTTCAACGTATTGTACCCCTGTTCGCGCAGGGCTGCGATTTCGTTTTCGGAGATGGTGGCCGGGACCTCCCGGATCCGGAGCGAAGCGGGCTGTCCGTTCAGCAGCAGCCGTTCGTCCCGCACCTCGACCGCCCGGAATCCGAGGCGCAGCTCCTCATACTCCACATAGCGCCCTTCGTGCTGCGTCTTGAGGAGCAGGGTGTATTGCGTGGGGAGTTCGGGGCTCCACAGCATGTTGGCCGGAATGCGGGCCAGGAAACGCAGCGTATCTTCGCCGCGCATCTCCAGGGTGATGTCCTTGTACCCCGCGGCGGCATTCTCGCCCGTCGGACTCAGCAACTGGTAGTGGATGCGCGAAGTCCGGGGATTGAGCGCCTCGCTCTTGATGACCAGGGCCACTTCGGCCGTTGCGTTTCCGTTTTCGCCGATCCGGGTTTTGGTCACCACGTCCCGGATGCGCAGCGTGGGCTGACTCTGCAGCCAGATCCCCCCGAGCATCGGCTCGGGATTCTCCTTCCAGCTTTCGAGCACGGCGGTCGGGGAGGGTTGCACGACCCGGATCTCGACCGTATTGCGCCCTTCGTGGACCAGTTTGGTGATGTTGAACTCCGCGGGGGCGTTTCCGTCGGCGACGTAGGCTGCCTCGCGGTCGTTGATGCGCAATTCATACTCCCCGGAGGCCTGCCCGATGTGGAGCAGGACCTGGCGGTTGGCCCAGGCGAAGGGCACGGTGAAGTTGGTGGAGAAGACATTTTCGTTGAGATTCCACTCTACCAGCCGGGTGAAATAGCGGTTGTCGCCGCCGTCGGCGGCTTCGGCGGCCTCGGCCGAGGGGTAGGCGAGGAGTTCACCGCGCGGGAGTTCGCGTCCGTAGGTGGGAACATACTCCTGGGCACAGAGCCCGCAGAGGGAAAAAAGCGCTATGGTTGTAAGGATCGTCCGCATAAGTTCGTATATTTGTGTCCGGTAAAGATACGGAATTTTTTTGAGACTGCGATGAACGGACTTCCCAAACTCAATTTTCCACCCATCCGGCTACGGGCCCGCCGTCGGGACGGGGCGGTTGAAGTGTGGGATTCCCTGCGAGGCATCTATCTGGTTCTTACTCCCGAAGAGTGGGTTCGCCAGCATTTGATCGCCTGCCTGGTTGCCCGCTGCGGGGCGCAGCCCACGCGCATCGTGCAGGAGTATGCCGTATCGCTCAACGGACAGCCGCAGCGGGCCGATGTGGTGGTTGTGGACGATTCCGCGCGGCCGCTGCTGCTTGCCGAGTGCAAGGCGCCGCATGTGAAGATCGACGGTCGGACGCTTGCGCAGGCCGTCCGTTACAATTCGGTGCTGGGGGCGCGCTACGTGGTGCTGACCAACGGACTGTGCCACTACTGCTGCGAACTGCGCGACGGGGAGTACATCCGGCTGGACTCTTTTCCCCGCCTCTGCGGGGTGTAGGGACCGACCGCAGACGCCGTGTCCTGGGCACCCGCCCTTCCTTTTGAATTGAATCCATTCGTTTTCCGCACTCTCCGGTTCAGCCGTTTTCCGCACGTCCGCACCTTTCTCACGCCTCCAATCGGGCCGTCCTGCCGTTTCCCAGCCGCTTCCGGCCCTTCTCCTTTATACATCGAGCCGCCCCGCCGCTTTTTCCCGTTAACCCGGCCCGGGCCGCTCCCGCCGCATCCCATTCTCTCACCTCACCTTTTCCCCCCCCCGTCAGAGGTTCCGGAAATTCTTGCGGATATACTCCTGGAACGCCTCCTTGTAGATTTCGCCGATCGGGATGTACTCCGTATCGTTCAGGTAGATGCGCCCCTTGATGTAGGAGCGGATGGCCCGCAGGTTGACGATGTAGGAGCGGTGGACGCGCATGAAGGAGTCTGCCGGGAGCGCCGTTTCCATGTTTTTGAGCCGGAAGAGCGTGGTGATGGCCGTACCGTCCGCAAGGTGCATCCGGACGTACTCGCCTTCGCTTTCGATGTAGACGATGTCGGCGATCTTCACGAGCGAGACCTTGTAGTCGGCCTTCACCGAGATGTACTCCCGGTCCTTGGGCAGGGCTTCGGAGTCGGATTCCTGGGGCGGGCGCTGGTTGTGGCGCAGTTCGTAGAGCGAGTTGGCCTTGGCGGCGGCGCGGCTGAAATCCGCGAAGCTGAAGGGCTTGAGCAGGTAGTCCACGGCATCGAGCTTGAAGCCTTCGACGGCGTATTCGGAGTAGGCGGTTGTGAAGACGACCATGGGGCGGTCGATGAGTCCGCGGACGAACTCCACGCCGTTCAGGTCGGGCATGTTGATGTCCACGAAGATCAGGTCGATCTTCTCGGCGGCGAGCCGTTGCTGGGCCTCGATGGCGTTGTTGAACCGTGCGACGAGTTCCAGGTAGGGGATTTTGGCGATGTAGGCGGCGATTTGGCGCAGAGCCAGCGGTTCGTCGTCGATGGCGATACACTTAAGCATGGAGAGTCGGGATTTCGAGGTTGACGGTATAGGTTGTTTCGGCTTCGAGGATCTCCAGGGAATAGCCTTTTTCGCCGTAGATGAGCGAGAGCCGTTTTCGGACGTTTTCGAGTCCGATTCCGGCCTCGTGGTGTTTTTCGGGCGCGGCATGACGGCTGTTTTCGATGGCTGCGAAGACCTTTTCGTCGGCGTATCCGACGCGGATTCGGATGAACGAGGGGTGGTTGTAGCTGATTCCGTGCTTGAAGGCGTTCTCCACGAATACGATGAGCAGCAGGGGCGGGATCGAGACCTGTTCGGGGAGGTTGTGCGGGTATTCGAGCCGGATATCGACGTCGTCGGTGTATCGGATTCGCATCAGTTCGATGTAGTTTTTCAGGAACTGGATGTCGCGGTTCAGGGAGATGAGTTCGTGCCCCGAGTCGTAGAGGACGTATCGCATCATCTTCGAGAGTTCGATCACGGCGCTTTTGGCCGATTCGGCATCGATATCGATCAACGCATGGATGTTGTTGAGGGTATTCATGAAGAAATGGGGGTTGATCTGATACTTCAGATAATCCATTTCGGCCTGTAGGTTCTGCCGTTTGAGGGCTTCCATCTGCTGTTCGTCGCGCATGGACTGGTAGATGAGTTTGATTCCGGTGTTGGCTCCGGTCATGAAGAATCCGAGGACGACGTTCCAGTAGACTTCGAGGTTGGAGAACGACGCCTGCCGGTATGCTTCTGAGACATTGATGCTGGTCTGCGCGATGAGGTTGTCGGCGAGGTGCTCCTCGTAGACCTGGACGAGCCAGAAAACGCCGATGATCAGGGCGAGGTCGCTGAGGAGGTATTTCCAGTATTTTCTGCGGAGCATGTACCTCGGGGCGAGGATGGCGTTGTGTATGAGGAATATGACGAAGTAGGGGGCGATCTGGCGCCAGGCGATCAGCACGTTTTCCAGATTGACGTGCATTTCGGACATCATCTGGGAGTTGAGCACGGGGACCAGGAAGATGGCGGCCCAGACCATCAGATAGAGGAGGTTTTCGCCTATGGTTTGTTTGCGGGATATTTTCATGAGGGCAAAGATAGGAAAAAAAGCCCGGTATCTGCAAACCGGGCTTTTTGGGGGGCGGGGGTTGCCCGCGGACCGTTCGTTTACTTGTTGAGCAGCGAGGGCTCGTAGAGATAGCGTTTGATGCTGCGCTTGGGTGTTTTCTCGAACTCCGTGGGGTAGATCACGATGTCGGAGACGCGCTCGTAGGCGGCCAGCTGGGCATTCAGTTCCTGGAGGTTCTTCTGCATGACCTGCGGGAGGTCGGCCTTGTCGACCCCTTCGGAGTCGGCCAGTTCGTAGTCCGGAACCACCAGGGCCTTGAGTTTTCCGTTTCCGGCATCGAGGACGAGCGATTCGAGGACGAGATACATGTTGTTCAACTTGTCTTCGATCTCCTCGGGGTAGATGTTCTGCCCGTTGCCCGAAAGGATCATGGTCTTCGAGCGGCCGCGGATGTAGAGCGTACCGTCGGGGTCCATGGTTCCCATGTCGCCGGTATGGAGCCATCCGTCGGGGTCGAGGACCTTTTCCGTAGCCTTGTCGTTCTTGTAATACCCCTTCATGACGTGCTCGCCGCGGACGAGGATCTCCCCGGCGACATGTTCCGGATCCGGGGAGTCGATCTTCACTTCGAGCAGCTCCTTGAGGTAGCGGCCGCAGGAGGCCTGCTTGAACTCGTTGTCGGGCGAGAAGCTGATGAGCGGGGCGCACTCGGTCATTCCGTAGCCGATGGTGATCGGGAAGTGGATCTTGCGCAGGAAGGATTCGGTCTCCTGGTTCATGGGGGCGCCTCCCACGATGAAGATCGAGACGTTTCCGCCGAAGGCATCCATGAGTTTCTTGCGGATGACGGAGTAGATGGCGGAATTGAGCAGGGGGATCTTCATGGCGATGGACATGGGTCCCTTTTCGAGCATGGGGAGGACCTGCTTTCGGTATACCTTTTCGAGGATCATCGGCACGCAGCAGATGATCGTGGGTTTGACGACGGCCATGGCCTCGACGAGGATTTTGGGCGAGGGGATCCGTCCGAGGAGTGTGATGTGCCCTCCGACGGCCATCGGGGCGAGGAAGTCGAAGGCGCATCCGTAGGCATGGGCCAGGGGCAGGAACGAGAGGGTTCGGCCGCCGCGCTGGAAGTAGAGCTGTCCGGTCTGGGTATTGAGCGCCGACATGGCGAATACGACGTTTCCGGTGAGGTTGTTGACCGTGAGCATCACGCCCTTGGAGTATCCGGTGGTTCCGGAGGTGTAGTTCAGCAGGATGACTCGGTCATTGGGGACGTCGGGATACTTGATGTCGTTGACGCTGAATCCGCGGGGGTATTTCGTGCGGTAGTTCTTGAGGATGTCGCGCTGGAATTTGGTGAGGGCCTTTCCGTCGCGTTCGTAGATGGCGTGGAAATCGGTGAGCGAGAAGACGGCTTCGATCTGTCGGATCTGGTCCTCTTCGATGACGTCCCAGAAGTTGTCTCCGAGGAAGAGCAGGCGGCTTTCGGAGTGGTTGATGATGTGGATGACGTCGGCGGGGGTGAAGTCCTGGAGAATCGGGACGATGACGGCTCCGTAGGTGATCGTGGCCAGGTAGGTGATGCACCAGCGGGGGTTGTTGCGACCGATCAGGGCGATTTTGTCGCCCTGTTTGATTCCGGCCTTCTTGAAGAGGAGATGGAGT
The DNA here is from genome assembly GCA_944321755.1 of uncultured Alistipes sp. Classification (GTDB taxonomy): domain Bacteria; phylum Bacteroidota; class Bacteroidia; order Bacteroidales; family Rikenellaceae; genus Alistipes. Next base: position 3,202 of record CALUMM010000047.1, on the reverse strand, counting down.
TTGGCGATCTCCTTGGCCATTTCATAATAGGAGAAGGTTTCGTTTTTGAAGTAGTCGGTCAGAGCCGACATTTCGCGGTTTTCGCGGAAACTCTTCTCGTATATCTTCAGTAGATTTTCCTGTAACATGGGTAGATGTTTCGAGTTGTTTTAGGAACAGATGTCATTTTCGGGGGAGGGCCGGAACAGGCCTGAACTGGATTCGGTGCGGGTTCTGAACTGGATTCGCGCGGTTCTGAACTGGATTCGGTGCGGGTTCTGAACTGGATTCGCGCGGTTCTGAACTGGATTCGGTGCGGGTTCTGAACTGGATTCACGCGGTTCTGAACTGGATTCGGCGCAGTCCTGACCTGGATTCGGTGCGGTCCTGAACGGATTCGGTGCAGGTTCGGTGCGGGTTCGTTCCCCGGGCCGCCGTTTCGGGTTTCGCACCGGGCCGGAATCGGGCTTATTTCGAAGCCTTTCCGGCCTCTTTGGGGGGTGTTTTCCCGGATCCCGGGTTCTTTTCCGGGGTCGGTGCCTTTTCGGATTCCACGGTTTTTCCCGCCGCAGGAGTGGATTCCACGACTTTTTCTTCAGGGATTGCGGAATCCTTTTCCATACCATCTTCCGGTTCCATTCCCGGGACCGTTATCTCTTCGGGGTCCTTGTCGGACTCGTCTACTGCGACCTTTCCGTCGACGATCTTCACGCGGCGTGGTTTCCAGACATAGATTTTCGATTCGGTTCCGGCTTTGAGACGTTCGATATTCTTGCGGTGGGTATAGATGAGCAGGATGGCGATGACGAACGAGAAGATGACGAACGGTATCGATCCGTTCACCTTGGGGGAGATGAGCGTGAAGGCCGGGAAGCAGCATCCTGCGATGATCGAGGCGAGGGATACGTAATGGAAGATCATCAGGACGACGAGCCAGACCCCGAAGCAGAGCAGCGCCACGGGGGGATAGATTCCCGTCACGGCCCCGACGAGCGTAGCGACGCCCTTACCTCCGCGGAATCCCGCGAAGATGGGGAAGATGTGTCCGAGGACGGCGGCAAAGACGGCTCCGATCTTGAGGTTTATGAGGTCATTTGCACCGATCAGGACATCGTACTGCATGAGTTCGATGATCGTGACGGCGACGAATCCCTTGAGGAAGTCGAGGGCGAAGACCGGAGCCGCGGCCCGTCGTCCGAGGACGCGGAGCATGTTTGTCGTGCCGGCGTTTTTCGAGCCGTATTCGCGGATATCGATGCCGTAGTATTTCTTGCCGATCCACACGGCGCTCGGAATCGAGCCCAGCAGATAGGCGATGATAATCATGGTTGTGGCGGTATAAATGGTCAGGATCATACGTTTTTCGGTGTTTCGTTGTTTATGCAAATATAATGAAAAAATCCGGTTTCGGAAGCGGAAGCCGAAAAAAGCGTCGGGAAGGCTGCAAATCCGGAGAAATTCGTATCTTTGTACTCCAATATGAGAGAGGTATGAATACAAAGGCATTACTCGAACCGATGGGGTCGTGGGCGTGGTGGCGCTCGTGGTTTTTGATATTCTTCGGCTGCTCGGTCATGGGCACGGGGTTCGTGTTGTTCGTCAATCCCTACAATTTCGTACCGGGCGGGGTCTACGGTATGGGTATTGTGCTGCACAATCTTTTCCCGTCGATTCAGGTGGGAACCTTCGGCTACATGTTCGACATCCCGCTGATGCTGATAGCGATGCTGGTTTTCGGCGGCGGCTTCGGGACGCGGACGGTGCTGGCGGCGCTCTATACGCCGGGTTTCATGAACATCCTCACGCGGCTGGTCTACCCGACGCCCGAAGCGGTCGAGTCGCTGGATCCGTCGCAGCTGCTGGGCGGCCGTCTGGATCTTTCGAACGATCTGCTGCTGACGTGCGTGATCGGAGCGGTCGTGATCGGTGTGGGCCAGGGCATCGTCGTGCGTCAGCAGGCCACGACGGGCGGCACGGACATTGTGGGCATGTTGCTTCAGAAGTTTGCGGGGATCAAGTTCTCGACGGGCATCTTCCTGGCGGACGGATTCGTGGTGCTGTCGGGCCTTGCGGTGATCGGTTTCGGTCTCGGCACGGGAGAGGCGGCTTCGAACGGGTGGATGCTGACGCTCTATTCGCTCATTACGATCTACATTTCGTCGCGCGTGGTGGCCTACCTGCTCGACGGCGCGTCGTATGACAAACTGCTGTTCATCATCAGCGAACACCACGAGGAGATCAAGCACTTCATCATCGAGGATATGGAGCGGGGCGCCACCTACCTGAAAGGCAAGGGGATGTTCACCGACCGTGAGAAGGATGTGATCTTCCTGGTGATCAGCCGCAAGGAGGTGCATCTGGTCCAGAACCGCATCCGGGAGATCGATCCGCGGGCCTTTGTGGTGGTGACCGATGCCTACGAGACCTTCGGCGAGGGCTTCAAGCAGTTCCCGGACAAGAACCAGATCCAGGCCGAATAGCGGGCTGCGGGGAGGGGCCGGACCGCGGGGCGGGGATGCGTTCCCGGGGCCTTTCTTCGGCTGGGGGCCGCACCTGTCGCCGGGGAGGGGTAAATGAAACGGAAAACGATGGAAATAAACACGAATACATTGCGCCCGCTTCAGGGCGAAGGGAAAAAACTCTTTATCGAGACCTACGGCTGCCAGATGAATGTCGGCGATACGGAGATCGTGGTCTCGCTGATGCAGCAGGAGGGATATGTCTATACGGAGCGGATCGACGAGGCGGACATCATCCTGATCAATACGTGCTCGATCCGCGACAATGCCGAACAGCGCATCTGGGGGCGCCTGGCCGAGATGAGGGGCCTTCGCCGCCGGCATCCGGGTCTGATTGTGGGGATCCTGGGCTGCATGGCCGAACGGCTGCGGGAGAAGCTGCTCGAAGGACCTTCGGGGGTGGACGTCGTGGCGGGCCCGGACGCCTACCGCGACCTGCCGCGCCTGGTTCGCGAGGCCGAGGCGGGCGGCAAGGGGGTGAATGTTCTCCTCTCGACGGAGGAGACCTACGCCGATGTCGCTCCCGTGCGTCTGGACCGCAACGGCGTGAGCGCCTTTGTGGCGATCATGCGGGGCTGCAACAACTTCTGCTCCTACTGTGTGGTGCCCTATACGCGGGGCCGCGAGCGGAGCCGTGAGGCCGCGACGATCGTCGCCGAGGCGCAGAGCCTCTTCGACAACGGCTACCGCGAGGTGACGCTCCT
>CALUMM010000046.1 GCA_944321755.1 uncultured Alistipes sp. | reverse complement strand
ACGGAGATCAGCATCGCCAGCAGGTTGCGGCGCGTGACGAAGCCGTAGATGCCCACGAACATCAGGATCGTGGAGACAACGAGGTAATATTCCATTTTTATCATAGCCGTACTTGTTTTAGCGTTTGCGGGCGATCAGGATGCCGCCCACGATGCAGGCCAGCAGCAGCACGCTGATGACCTCGAAGGGCAGCACGTAACCGTATTTGTCGGCACTCATCAACGCATGGCCGATGGTCCGCACGTTGAGTTCGCCGTGTTCGAAGTGCTGCGGCAGGAAGTCGTGGCGCAACATCACCCAGAGGCAGACGCCCAGGCTCAGCAGCGTGGCGACCAGACCCGCGATGAACTTGTAACTCTTCAGTTCGGGGGCCTTGTCGCCCTCGCTCGACGTCAGCAGGATCGAGAAGACGTAGAGTACCGTGATGCCGCCGGCGTAGATCAGCAGCTGCACCGCCCCGAGAAACGAATAGTTGAGCTGGAAGTAGATCCCGGCCGTGCCGAAGAGCACGAACAACAGGTAGGTCGCAGCCCGCAGGATACGCTTGGTCGTCGCCGCCAGGACGGCACTCACGCAGATGAAGAGCGCGAGAATGATGAAAGCAATCAGTTCGAGCGTGATTTCCATGGCTTAGCGATTGAGTTGTTTGACGAGTTTTTCGCGGGTGAAGACCGCATGTTCGAACTGCTGGGAGAAACGGATGGCACCCGTCGGGCAGCTGTTCACGCACAGGTGGCAGAACATGCACGAGCCCAAGTCGTATTCGTAACGCACGAGGCGCTTTCGGGATTTTCCCGTTTCGGGGTCGGTGACCGTCTCGGTCGTAAGGCGGATCGTGCCGTTCGGGCAGTTCGTCTGGCAAAGCCCGCAGGCGATGCACTTGTTGTGCCCCTCGGCGTCGTGGGGCATGGTCAGCTCGCCGCAGAAGCGGTCGTACATCCGCAGCGTCGCCCGGTTCTCGGGATACTGCTCCGTGACCTTCGGCGTGAAGAACTCCCTGAACGTAACTTTCAGGCCCGTAGCCAGGCTGCCGATCCCCTGGAAAAGTCCTTTGATATAGCTCATAATCAGAAATGCAGTTTGAATACGACGACAATGACCATCAGCAGCAGGTTCACCAGCCCGATCGGCACGAGGTATTTCCATTCGAGGGTCAGGATCTGGTCGATACGCAGCCGCGGGAAGGTCCACTTGATCCACATCAGCAGCCACACCACGAAGAAGGCCTTGGCGAAGAACCACACGAAGCCCGGGATGTAGTCCATCACGGTGTTGAAACCCTCCCAGCCGGGGATGTGCAGCGGCATCCAGCCCCCGAGGAAGATCGTGGCCGCCACGCCCGAGATGATGAACAGGTTGACGAACTCCGCCACGTAGAACAGGCCGAAATGCATTCCCGAATACTCGGTATGGTATCCGGCCGTTAGCTCCGATTCGGCCTCCGGAAGGTCGAACGGTCCGCGGTTGACCTCGGCGTTGCCCGCGATGAGGTAGATCACGAAGGCGATCAGCGCCGGAAGGTGGCCCTTGAAGAGGAACCATCCGTCGGCCTGCCGCAGGACGATCTCCGAAAACTGCATCGTATCGGTCAGGACGACGATCGTCAGGATCGACAGGCCGATCGACAGCTCGTAGGAGATCATCTGGGCGCCGCTTCGCATGGCACCGATGAGCGAATACTTGTTGTTCGAGCCCCAGCCGGCCAGCAGGATGCCCACCACGCCGATCGACGAGGCGGCCATCAGGAAGAAGACGCCGACGTTGAAGTCGAGGATCTCCAGCCCGCGCGCCACGGGCAGGCAGGCGAAGGCCAGGACCGAAGCCAGAATGACGATGTAGGGGGCCAGGTTGTAGAGGAAACGGTCCGAATGACGGACGGTGATGATCTCCTTGGTCAACATCTTCAGCACGTCGCAGAAGACCTGCACCGTGCCCCACGGCCCCACACGCATCGGGCCCAGACGGCACTGGAACGCCGCACACACCTTGCGCTCCATGAAGATCATCACGATGGCGATCACGGCGTACAACAACAGCAGACAGACGCCCACGATCACGCATTCGAGGAAGACGGCCAGACCCAGGGGCATCCACGAGGTCAGCCAGCCGTGGATCCAGCTCGTAATGATGCTGAAATCAATCATAATTTCGATTTTTGCGTTTAACGGTCAATATCGGGCACCACGTAGTCGAGCGTGCCACCGATGGCGATCAGGTCGGCGATCTTCGTCCCCCGGGCGATGGTCTCCAGGCAGGCGACCAGCGGAAGCCCCGTCGAGCGGAACTTCATCCGGTAGGGGTACTTGTCGCCGCGACTCTCGATGAAGACCCCGAACTCGCCGCGGCTCCCCTCGACGGCGGCGTAGTAGCTGCCCTCCGGGATGCGGATCACGGGTTTCATCTTCAGTTGGTATTCCCCCTCGGGGATGTTGTCGATCAACTGCTCGATGATGTTCATACTCTCCTCGATCTCCCGCATACGGACCATGTAGCGGGCGAAACAGTCGCCCTCCGAGAAGAGCACCTCGTTGAACTGCACCTTGTCGTAAGCGGCATAGGGGTGACGCTTGCGCACGTCGCAGGCCCACCCCGAGGCACGCCCCGTACCGCCCGTGGCACCGAACGAGATGGCATCCTCGCGCGTCAGCACGCCCGTACCCTTCAGACGCTCCTGCGCGATGACGTTTCCGGTGAAGACCTCGTGGTACTCGCGCAGCTTCGGACGCATGTAGGCGATGAACTCCTTGGTCTTGCGCACGAAGTCGGGATGGATGTCGGCCTGCACGCCGCCGATCGTGTTGTAGGTCTGAATCAGACGGCCTCCGGTGGTCTGCTCCAGGATGTCGAGCACCTTCTCCCGGTCGCGGAAACCGTAGAAGAAGGCCGTCAAGGCCCCCATGTCCATGCAGAGGCACGAGAAGAAGAGCAGGTGCGAATCGATACGTTGCAGCTCGTCCATGATCGTACGGATGTACTTCACACGCTCCGAGACCTCCACGCCAAGCCCCTTTTCGATGCACATGCAGAGCGCGTGGCGGTTCTGCGCGGCGCCGAGGTAGTCCAGACGGTCCGTGAGGGCCAGCGTCTGCGGGTAGGTCAACTCCTCGCACATCTTCTCGATGCCGCGGTGGATGTAGCCGCAATGGGCGTCGAGCTTGCGGATGATCTCCCCTTCGAGCGAGACGCGGAAGCGCAGCACGCCGTGCGTCGCCGGGTGCTGGGGGCCGATGTTGATCACATACTCCTCCTCTTCGAAGAGCACGTTGCGCTTGCGGATGATGCTGCCGTCGGGCATCAGCTCGAACGACGCCGTGCTGTCCCGGGCCACCTCGTTACTCATGCGCAGGGGGTTCTGCGACGGGTCGTAATCCTTGCGCAAGGGGTAGCCCACCCAGTCGTCGCGCAGGAACAGACGCCGCATGTCGGGGTGGTTCAGGAAGCGGATCCCGAAGTAGTCGAACGCCTCGCGCTCGTTCAGTTCGGCGGTCTTCCAGAGGTCGCAGACCGATGCCAGCACCGGATTCTCCCGATCCGGGGTTACGGTCCGCAGGACGACGTTCTCGCCCGTGGCGGTCGATTCGAGGTGGTAGACCACGCCGAACCCCTCCTCGCCCCAGTCCATGCCGGTGAGGCTGCGCAGGAAGTCGAAACCCTCGGTCCGAAGCCGCACGGCCAGGTCGCGGAAGCGGTCCGCCGGAACGGTGAACCATCCGTCGCCGCTCTCCGACCACACGGCCGCGGGTTCCCACGCCGTGATTTTCGCTTGCAGATTATTGTTCATGGTTCGATTCTCCTTCTACATTGAGTTCGTTCTTTTCGGCCGTCAGGTCGCGGCGCAGCAGCTCCTCGTACTCCTTGCGGTCGATCTGGCGGTTCACGTCGCCGAAGAAGCGCTGCACCTTGACCTTGCGCTGCAGCTGCATCAGTCCGTAGAGCATCGCCTCGGGGCGCGGTGGGCAGCCCGGGATGTAGACGTCGACGGGCAGGATCTTGTCCACGCCGTTGACCACGTGGTACGACTTCCTGAACGGGCCGCCGCTGATGGCGCAGCCGCCCGTGGCGATGACGTACTTCGGATCGGCCATCTGGTCGTAGAGGCGTTTCAGCACCGGGGCCATCTTGTGCGTGATGGTCCCGGCCACCATGATGAAGTCGGCCTGACGCGGGGAGGCCCGGGCCACTTCAAACCCGAACCGGGCAAAATCGTAGCGCGCGGCGCCCACGGCCATGAATTCGATGCCGCAGCAGCTCGTCGCAAAGGTCAGCGGCCAGAGGCTGTTGCTGCGGCCCCACTCGATCACCTCGTCGAGGCACCCCACGACGACGTTCGTGCCGTTCTCGCGCAGCTCGCGGATCATCGACTCGATGTACTCGTTGTCGTTGAAGTCCTCGTACTTCATCGACTTGATGCGGGGATTCTTTACTTCCATTCCAAAGCTCCTTTCCGCCAGGCATAGGCCAGGCCCAAAACCAAAACTACCAGGAAAAACAGGATGCTCACCAGTCCGTAGACCCCAAGGTCCTGCACGACAACGGCCCACGAGAAGAGGAAAACCGTCTCGACGTCGAACATCAGGAAGAGGATGGCAAAGAGGTAGTAACCCACCTTGAACTGCATCCACGAGCGTCCGCGCGTCGGGATTCCGCACTCGTAGGCTTCACCCTTCTGGGGGTTGTACGAACGCGGCGAGATGGCGCGGGCGATACCCAGCGCGACGGCAACCAGCGCAATGGCCGTAAGGATGACGACCACCAATAGCGTGAAATACATATATGATCTTGAATTTAGGGATTCGACAACGCTCCGGAGCGGCCGTCAGGGCCTTGCATCCGAAGAGAGGGGCTCCGCGCCGCAGCCGGTTTACGGCAGCACGGATCCCGGCAGCGGGAGTGATCCGCCGCAGGCTAAATCAGAATACGCTCCAGGGAGAAGACGTAGTAATCCACCGCATCGGGATGCGACGCCCCGAAGAGTGTGCGGATGGCCATACGGACATCGAAGGCAGCATCGACGGCGGCACGCACCGCAGCGCGCTGCCGAACGACGGCACGGTGTTCGAACGAGATGACCGGGGTTTCGGCCGTGGTATCGCAGGGATGCGTCCACGCAGAGAGGTAGTTGTGAACCGCCGTGAAAGAGTCGGAGTCCGTCGACCGGGTCAGCACGGTCTGTACGCCGCAGGCATCGTCCCCGAAGGAGGCCCTGTCGAGGCTTCCCAACAGCACGAAGAGCAACAGAATCAGCAAGTATTGAATTCTCTCCACCATCGGATCAGCGGTTTCGCGCTGCGAAGATACGCTCTTTCACGCAGAAAAAAGAACCTGCAGACCAAAAAATTTCGAAAAAAGACAAAATCCCCGGCTAAACGGCCGGGAGGTGCGGCGGGCAATCGCAAAAAAAGGCCGTCTTCTCGAAAAGACGGCCCGGTTTCGAATCCCGAACGCTGCGGAGGCTCCGCTACAGATGCGCGTAACGGTCGCTGACGCAGCGCCAGTCGATGACATTCCAGAGCGCCGCGACGGCGTCCGCACGCCGGTTGCGGTAATCGAGGTAATAGGCGTGCTCCCAGACGTCGATCCCCAGCAGGGGAATCAGCCCCCGGCGGATCGGATTCCCGGCATTCGGTTCGCTGAGAATCGACAGACGCCCCTCGCGGTCGGAGGCCAGCCACACCCACCCCGAACCGAAAAGCCCCGCCGCCGCACGGTTCATCTGCGACTGAAGAGCCTCCAGCGATCCGAAATCCCGCTCGATGGCCGCCTGCAGCTCCGGCGAAGGCTCCCGGGTCGGGCTCGGGGAGAGCTGTTCGAAAAAGAGTTCGTGGTTCCAGGCCTGCGCGGCATTGTTATAGAGGGCGCCGTCGGCCGAAAGGACAATATCCTCAAGCGGCTGCCCGGCAAAGGGTGAGTCGAGCAGCAATTCATTGAGTTTGTTGACGTAACCCGCGTAGTGTTTGTCGTGGTGGAAGCGCATCGTCTCCTCGGAGAGGTACGGGGCAAGCGCCCCATAGGCATACGGCAGCTCCTTGGCCATAAAGCGAGTTGCCGGGCCGGATTCGGTCGGTGTCATCATCAGAAAAAAAGTGTACAATAGGTAAGATACGGTCATTTCCCTGCGTTTTTCGGCATTGAAGGCCGAATCTGCACCCGACAAATAAGATGCCCGAGGGGTGGTATTTTCAAAAATTTTACTTACTTTTGATGGAAAAACAACCGCCCAATCCATGAAACTGCCTTACGCCGAGCCCTACAAGATCAAGATGACCGAGGCCATCCGCACCTCCACGCGCGAAGAACGCGAGGCCTGGATCCGCGAAGCCCGTTACAACCTCTTCAAACTCCGCGCCGACCAGGTGACGATCGACCTGCTGACCGACTCCGGCACGGGGTCGATGTCCGACCGCCAGTGGGCCGCCATGATGACCGGCGACGAGAGTTATGCCGGAGCATCCTCCTATTTCCGGCTGAAGGAGGTCATCGAACGACTCTTCGACATGCCCTACTTCCTGCCCACGCACCAGGGCCGGGCCGCCGAAAACGTGATCTTCTCCGCGCTGCTTCACGAAGGGGACATCGTTCCCGGCAACTCGCACTTCGACACCACGAAAGGCCACATCGAGTTCCGCCGCTGCCATGCCGTCGACTGTACGATCGACGCGGCGGCCGACACGCAGCTCGAAATCCCCTTCAAGGGCGAGATGGATACGGCCAAACTGGAAAAGGTCCTGCGCGAAAATCCGCGTGAAAAGATTCCGTGCGTGGTGCTGACCATCACCAACAACACGGCCGGCGGCCAGCCCGTCTCGATGCGCAACATCCGCCAGACGGCCGAGGTGTGCCGCCGTTACGGCGTGCCCCTGCTCATCGACTCGGCGCGCTTCGCCGAAAACGCCTACTTCATCAAAACCCGCGAGGAGGGTTACGCCGACCGCTCGATCAAGGAGATCGTGCGCGAAATCTACCGGTATGCCGACATCATGACCATCTCGGCCAAGAAGGACGGCGTGGTCAACATGGGCGGTTTCGTGGCCATGCGCTCCGAAGAGCTCTTCACCCGGGCCAAGTCGTTCTGCATCATGTTCGAGGGCTACGTCACCTACGGCGGCATGTCCGGACGCGACATGGACGCCCTGGCCGTGGGACTCGACGAGAATACGGAGTTCGAGCAGCTCGACGCCCGGATCCGGCAGGTGAAACTGCTGGGCGACCTGCTCGACGAATACGGCGTTCCGTACCAGCGCCCGGCCGGCGGACACGCCATCTTCATCGATGCCAAACGGGTGCTCCCGAACCTTCCGAAAGAGCAGTTCATCGCCCAGACGCTGGCCGTGGAGCTCTACCTCGAAGCGGGCATCCGCGGCGTGGAGATCGGTTCGATCCTCGCCGACCGCGACCCCGAGACGCACGAAAACCGCTATCCGGCCCTCGAACTGCTGCGCCTGGCCATCCCGCGCCGCGTCTACACCGACAACCACATCCGGGTCATCGCCGCAGCCTGCCGCAACATCTACGAACGCCGCGCGGAGATCACGACCGGCTACCGCATCACCTTCGAGGCCCCGATCCTGCGCCATTTCACCGTCGAACTCGACAAAATCCAATAACCCGACATGAAAAAACTCGTTCTGACCCTGGCCGTCCTCGGAACGGCCCTCACGCTGCAGGCGAAAGTCGTCCTGCCCTCCCTTTTCGCGGACCACATGGTGCTCCAGCAGCAAACCGACGCCCGTTTCTGGGGCACGGCCGCACCCGGCAAGAAGGTCACGATCCGTCCCTCGTGGAGCTCGCAGACCATCACCGCAACGGCCGACCCCGAAGGACGCTGGCAGGCCGACGTGCCGACCCCGCAGGCCGGAGGACCCTACACGATCGACCTGAGCGACGGGGAGCGCCTCACGCTGAACGACGTGCTGATCGGCGAAGTATGGCTCTGCTCCGGACAGTCGAACATGGAGATGCCGATGCGGGGCTTCACGAACCAGCCCGTCACGAACCCCACCGACATCATCGCCCGGGCCAAAGCCTCGACGCCGATCCGGATCTGCAACGTGAAACGGGTCACGGCCCGCACGCCGCAGGAGTCCTGCACGGCCCAATGGCAACAGAACACCCCCGAAGCCGTTGCCGGAGCCAGCGCCACGGCCTACTACTTCGCCCGTTACCTCCAGGAGGTACTGGAGGTGCCCGTCGGAATCATCATCTCCTGCTGGGGCGGCACGCCCGTCGAGGCGTGGATCGACCGCAAGACGATCTCGGAATTCCCGGAATTCGACCTTTCGTTCCTCGACGGCGACGGGAAGATCAAACAGCCCCAAAACCAGCCCACGATGCTCTACAACTCGATGATCGCCCCGCTCGTGCCCTACACGATCAAGGGATTCCTCTGGTACCAGGGCGAATCGAACCGCCTGCGCCCCGCCCAGTACCAGAAACTGATGCCGGCCTTCGTCGGGATGCTCCGCGAACAATGGGGCGGGAAGGAACTGCCCTTCTACTACGTGCAGATCGCTCCCTACTGCTATGAGAATGCCGACCTGGAGGGCGGCTCGGCCCTGCTGCGCGAAGCACAGATGCGCAACCTCGGCGAGATCCCGGCCAGCGGCATGGCCGTGACGATGGACATCGGCAACCGGAACTGCATCCACCCGGGCAAGAAGGCCGAAGTGGGACAGCGCCTCGCCTGGCTCGCGCTGGTCAACGACTACGGCATGAAAGGCTTCGAACCGAACACGCCGCTCTATGAATCGATGACCGTCGAGGGAAACCGCGCCTACCTGACCTTCCGCTGCGGGAAATCCTCGCTGGCTCCCCTGGGCGATTCGCTCGGAGGTTTCGAGGTGGCGGGAGCCGACCGGGTCTTCCACCCCGCCAAGGCGTGGATCGAAAAGGGACGGGGACGGCTGATCGTCACCAGCGACGAGGTTCAGACCCCGGTAGCCGTGCGCTACGCCTTCCGCAACTACGCCGAGGCTTCGCTCTTCAACACCTTCGGGATCCCCGCCTCGTCGTTCCGCACCGACGACTGGGAACTGCCCGTCCGATAGGGCCGCAAGGCTTCGCAGAGCCGACCCCGCACAACAACGAAACAGCCTCGGGAGTTCCCGAGGCTGTTTCGTTATGGGGTTGCAGACGGCCGGATCGACCGCCGCAAGACATTCGATCCGGATCAAATGAGCGTTTCGAGGATCTGCACGGCATTGAGCGCCGCACCCTTCTTGATCTGGTCGCTCACGCACCAGAATGCCAGTCCGTTGTCGCAGGTCAGGTCCTTGCGGATGCGCCCCACGTAAACGGGGTCCTTCCCGGCGATGAACAGCGGCATCGGATAGACCTTGTTCGCCGGATCATCCATCAGCACCACCCCTTCGGCCTTCGAGAAGGCTTCGCGCGCCTCCTCCACCGAAACCGGACGTTCGGTTTCGAGCCAGATGCTCTCCGAGTGGGCCCGCATCACCGGCACACGCACGCACGTCGCCGAAACCCGGATGTCCGAGTGCATGATCTTGCGCGTCTCGTTGAACATCTTCATCTCCTCCTTCGTGTAGTCGTTCTCCGTGAAGACGTCGATATGCGGAATGACGTTATAGGCCAGCTGGAAGGCGAACTTCTCGACCGTAGGCTCCTTTCCGGCGCCCAGTTCGGCGTACTGATTCACCAGCTCGGTCATGGCCGTGGCTCCGGCACCGCTGGCCGACTGGTAGGTCGAGACGTGCACCCGGCGGATATGCGACACATCCTCGATGGCCTTCAGCGCCACGACCATCTGGATCGTCGTGCAGTTCGGGTTGGCGATGATCCGCCGCGGGGCGTTCTTCGCATCTTCGGGATTGACCTCCGGAACCACCAGGGGCACGTCGGCATCCATGCGGAAGGCGCTCGAATTGTCGATCATCACGGCGCCGTGTTTGGTAATCGTCTCCGCGAACTCACGCGACGTCCCGGCTCCGGCCGACGTCAGGGCGAAATCCACCCCCTTGAAATCGTCGTTATGCTGCAAAAGTTTGACCGTAAGGTCTTTTCCGCGGAAGCGGTACGTCCGTCCGGCACTCCGCTCGGAGCCGAACAACAGCAATTCGTCGATCTTCAGATCGCGCTCTTCGAGAATTTGCAGGAACTCCTGACCCACGGCGCCGCTGGCGCCCACGATGGCTATTTTCATGGTTCGTTTCGTTTTATCGGTTTGGGAGGCAAACCTTTCGGGCAAAGATAGTAAAAATTTTTAAGAAACAAACCCGGCAACCTAATTTCTTACAGAACAAAGGGATTCTTCCGCCGAGGCGTCAATCGAAGAAGGCGTCATCGTCGCTCTCCTCCGGACCGGCGGCATCCATTTCGTCCTCACAGTCGTAGCGGGGCATCATCGCCGGGCGCACGAACTGATCCTCGCGGGTAACGCCGAGACGTCCGTCGTCGTAGACGCGCTTCATGAACTCGCCGATGATCGGCAGGGCCGCCACGCTGCCCTCTCCGCCCGAGATGAAGTGCACCGACTGATCCTCGCCGCCGACCCACGCCCCGGCCACCAGTTTCGGCGCCACGCACATGAACCAGGCGTCGCGGTTCTTGTTCGACGTCCCGGTCTTGCCGCCGATCTCCATGTCCGTCAGTCCGAACTGCCACTTCAGACGCCCGGCCGTTCCGGCATTGACCACCCCTTCGAGCATCGTCAGCATCGTATAGGCCGTGCGCTCACTGATGGCATCCTGCGACTGCGGGATGAACGTCGCGATAAGGTTGCCCTGGCGGTCCTCGATGCGCGTCACGAAGACCGGATCGGTATGCACGCCCTCGTTGGCGAAGGTCGAGAAGGCGCTCACCATCTCGAAGACGTTCGACTCCGAGGTCCCGAGGCACAGCGCCGGAACCGGATCGATATAGCTGCGGATACCCATGTTGTGGATAAAGTCGGCCACGGCTTCGGGCTGCTTGGCCTGCTTCATGATCCACGCCGAGTAGTTGTTGCGGCTGCGGGCCAGGCCCCAGCGCAGCGGGTGCAGCACGCCGTCGTACTCGACCCGTCCGGCCTCCTTCGGCGACCAGGCCGTACCGTTGGCCGTCTCGATCGTTGTCGGAAGGTTCGGGACCATCGTGCAGGGCGTAAAGCCCAGGTGGTCGATGGCGAACGTATAGATGAAGGGCTTGATCGTCGAACCGATCTGCCGCTTGCCCTGCTTGGCCATGTCATACTTGAAGTAGCGGAAGTTCGGACCGCCGACATACGCCTTGACCGCTCCCGTGCGGGGGTCCATCGCCACCATTGCGGCGCGCATGATCCGCTTGTGGTGGAGGATCGAGTCGCGCGGCGTCATCAGCGTGTCCCGCTCGCCCTTGTAGGTGAAGACCTTCATCGCACAGGGTTTGTCGAACGACGCCGCGATCTCCTTCTCGCTGCATCCGGCATTCTTCATCTCCCGGTAACGGTCCGAATAGCGGATCGCCTGGCGCATGATCCGCTCACGCTCCGCACGGTCCGTATCGAGGAACAGCACCTTCGTATTGCGGTACTGCGCGTCCATCTTGGGCTGGATCACCGTCTCCATCTGCTTCTGGACCGCCTGTTCGGCATAGGCCTGCATCCGCGAGTTGATCGTCGTATAGATCTTCAGGCCGTCGCGGTAGATGTTGTAGGGCGTACCGTCGGCCTTGCGGTTCTTGTGGCACCAGCCGTAGAGCGGGTTCTCCTCGTACTCCTTCACCGCCTGGTCGTAGTCCCATTCGTTGTAGAACTGGTTGCGTCTGGGGCGGTCGGCATTCATCACCAGGCGCAGCATCTCCCGGAAATAGGTCGCCGAGCCTTCGTTGTGCGAAACCGGCTTGTAGTTCAGCACGATGGGCAGCGCCGAGATCGAATCGCACTGTCCGCGGGTCAGCGCCCCGGACTCCCTCATGCGCGCAAGCACCAGATTGCGGCGGGCCAGCGCATTGTCCGGATTCCGAACCGGCGAGTAGCGCGTCGGGGCGTTCACCACCCCCACGAGCACCGCCGCCTCCTGGACATTGAGTTCATGCGGCTCCTTGTTGAAGAACGTATGGGCCGCCGACTTGATGCCGTAGGCGTTCGAGCCGTACTCCACCGTATTGAGGTACATCGCGGCGATCTCCTCCTTCGTATAGTTGTATTCGAGTTTGAGGGCCGTGATCCACTCCTTGAGTTTCGCCGTCACGAGCTTCGCCGTGCGCACGATCCGCCCGCGGTTGCGGGCCGTATCGCGCGGGAAGAGGTTCTTGGCCAGCTGCTGCGTGATGGTCGAACCGCCGCCCTGGGAGGTGTTCTGCAGCAGCACGGTCTTCACGGCCACACGCGCCAGCGAGGGAATGTCGATTCCCGAATGGCTGCGGAAGCGCGCGTCCTCCGTGGAGATGAGCGCCGCGACGATCGGCGGCACCTCGTGTCCGTCGAGGCGGATATGGAGCGTCGAATCCGCCGGAAAGAGGTCGGCATACTGCACGTAGGAGCGGTTCTGCACGAAGAACGTGCCGATGACCTTTCCGTCCTCGGAGTAGATCTCCGTGGCGAGGTTGCTCCGGGGGTTCTCCAGCTCCTCGAACGAGGGCAGCCGCCCGAACGTCCCGAGGGCCGTGAGCAGCAGCAGGATGCCCAGCAGGGCAAAGGGCGCGAAGGCCACACCCCAGATCCACTTGATCGCTTTCGGGCTGATTCCCGACGTCTTGCGTTGTGCCATAAAGCCGAATTTTGCAGCAAAGATACAAAATATTCCTAAAACGGCAGTCCGAGCGACGCCCCGATCCACACCCCGCCGCTCGACGGCCGGTAACACGAGAGTTTGAGCGTCGAGGTCGCCGAAGCCGGTTGCTGGAAGAGGTTGAAGTCGAAGATCAGGTCGCCGCCTGCGGACCAGATGTCATACCATGTCATGCCCGTCGTCCCGGGGATCCGGAAACAGGCGTAGTCACCCCCGACATTGAGCCGGATCCGCTTGAAGTAGAGCACCGAACCGATGCCGCCCTCGGGATACCACACCGGCAGCTGGTAGTTGGCCTCCAGGGCCGTGTAGTTGTTCGAGGCGATGTCCGCCGAGGAGAATCCCCGCGGGATCAGCCGCGTGGACTTGTAGCTCAGCGGCGCATAGCCGGTCGGGAACTTGTACCCGCCGACCGACGTCTGATAGGTCGCCGCCACCGACAGCGAGTTGTGGGGGGCCACACCCGGCAGGTAAGCCTGCCCGTAGAACGAGATCAGGTCGCTGAAATAGGAGTTGGTTGGATTGAACGTGTAGTTCGTCGAGAGGGTGTAGCCCCAGCGCGGCGCAATGTCGCGGTGGGACATCCGCACCTGGTCGGAGAATCCGACCCCGAAAGCCACCTGATGCAGCCCCTTGCGGAAACCGATGTGCTGGATGTTGGTGATCCCGCCGTTGACACCCCACTCGATCTTGCCCAGATCGGCCACCATGCCGTTCGAATAGTTCCAGCCCGCCGACACCGAGAACTGCCGCGTATGGTACCCGCGCTGGAAATAGAGCGGGAGGGTGGCCGTCAGCCCCACGGAGTAGTATTTGTCGGGGGCCGGGCGCGACTGATATTCGTACTTCCCGGTCTGGGCGTTGTACTGCCCGAGCGAGTAGAAGAGCTGGTTGCCGCCATAGGAGGCATCGAGTTCGAAGCGCACCCCCAGTCCGAAGTAACGCACCCCGAGGTTCACGAGCGAACCCTCGTGGCGGTTCCAGCCGTAGGAGGCGTAGGCCTCGGTATTCGAGAGGAGGTTCTGCGAGATGACCGTCACGCCGGCATTCAGGTCGAACGACTGTTCGTCGACCAGGGCAAAGGGGTTGACGGCCAGCGGCATCCAGCTGTGGACATTCACCAGATTGGGAACCTTGCGGTAGCGTTTCGACCGGAAATCCGCACTTTGGGCCAGCGAGTCCGCCCGCGTGAAGCGCACCGTATCGAGGTTCACCACCTCCCAGCGCCGACGCGGCGGATTGACCCGGTTCTCCGGCAGCCGCGACGGCGCAACGGCCACCCACGAACTGTCGGCCGACTGCTCCGCCACGCGGTAACCCAGCCGGTCGTAGGTCGTCACCAGCACCCGCCCGGACCCTCCATCCGCCCCAGCCGGAGCCGGGTCGAAAGCCCCGTAGGTCGAGGTCGTAATCCGGAATTCGCGACCGGTGGTCAGGTCGTAGCAGTGGGCTTCGTCCTTGCCCGAAGCGATCGAACCGTAGTAGAGCCGCCCGCCCCCGGCCCGCAGGTCCGAAAGCGTGATATAGGCCCCCCGGGTTACGGCGTGCAGCCCCTCGGCATCGATCCGCCCGATCCACATGCCGCTGTCGTCGGTCACCAGCACATACCAGGCGCGCGTCAGGTCGTCCCACGCCAGCCCGTGCAGCTCCTTGTCGGCCGGGACCGCAAAGCGCTGGTCCGTCGCGCCGTCGCGCCGCACAACCACCGCATAACGGCCGTCGGGATTGTACTCGACCCAGCCCAGTTCGTCGGGTGTCGCCGTGGGATAGAGCGTCCGCCGGGCCCGTCCCACCGTCCGGGGACGGCCGTCCGCCAGATCCAGGTAACAGAGCTGCGAATTGACCCGCTGTTCGAAGAGTGTCGAACGCCGGTATTCGGTCCACCAGAGGCGGCCGTCGCACAGCGTCGGACGGGTCGAAACCAGTCCCGTCGGGGCGATCGTCCGCTCTTCACCCGTGCGGCGGTCGATGCGCACGAAACGAGATACGCGGTCGAGGTCGGTTTTCAGCGCCACGACCGCCGTATCGCCCAGCGCCAGCGGCCACTGATAGGTGGTATAGTTCCGCTCGGGAAGCCCGACCAGCGGCCGGGCGGAGTTTTCCACTTTCGGCAGCGAGTCCCAGAAGCGCTCCAGTTCATCGAACGTCTCGCGGAAAAGCCGCGAAACACTCGTCCCGTAGAATTTCCGCAGCGAAACGCTTGTCGTAAAGAGCACGTAGGGGTTGCGCGAGCTGTACCAGGCAACCTGGTCCCAGATATTCTCGCCGTAGCGCTCCCAGGCATACGAACAGATCTGGTAGCCCAGTTCGTAATGGTCGGGGATGTGGTCGCGGTAGGAGCCGCAGAACCACCGGTCGATATTCCTGCGGTCACGCCCCACACTCCCCATCGCACGGTAGGCCATCGAGAAGGAGGGCTGCAGCCCGCGGCCGAACGACGACATCATCGTTTCGGACATCACCGCGTCGCCCTCCATGGCCCAGATCGGCAGGCACAGCAGCCCCACGGTCGAGCCCTGCTGCCCGAGCAGGTAACTCAGCACGCGGATCAGGCCCCGGTCGAGGTTGTTGTACTGCACGGCATGGCGGTACTCGTGTGCCACCAGCTGCTTGTACCACGGCATCGAATAGCTGTCGATGGCCGGCGAAGTGAGGAACTCCACGCGCTTCGGAAGGTACATCACCAGGCCGTTCGACTGGAAATTCTCGGGGTGCATGACGAACGGAATGCGCATCGGGCCGTGGCGGAAGCCGTAGCCGATATCGGGCTGGACGGTGCGGATGTAGTAGAGCGTCCGCCGCGCCAGGGCCGAGACCGTATCGGGATAGATCATCCGCACGTCGGGCGTGCGGATCGTCGACCACTTCTGCGGAGGGTCCGAACCCCACGTGTAGTACTGCGCCGCGGCACGCCGCACGCTGCAGAGCGCGACGGTCAGCAACAGCAGGATCAACCACCCCCGGCGCACCTCAGGAACCGGCTTTTTTGCAGCGGTAACCGCTGCGGGTGAGTATTTCGACAACCCGGTCGCGGTGGTCGCCCTGGATGAGGATCTCGCCATCCTTCGCGGCACCGCCCACGCCGCACTTCGTCTTGAGCAGCCGCGCCAGCGTCTGCAGGTCCTCGTCGCGCCCCACGAAACCCTTCACGAGCGTTACGACTTTTCCGGCCCGCTGCTTGCGGTCGAGCCACACGCGCAGATCCTGCTGCTGCGGAGGCAGGGTCTCCGCTTCGGATTCTTCGTGGGTCTCGTATTTGAAATCGGGATTCGTCGAGTAGACCATCCCGAGTCTCGATTTCCAATCGTTGTCTGCCATAAAAATGTGTTCAGATGGTAGGAATTAAACGCCGTTTCGAGGGCTTTATTTTGCACAAAAATACGAAAATATTTATCTTTGTAGTAGTATGGCCAAGAAGTTCCGCGAAAAACTGCGCAGAATGAGTCCCTTCTCGCATCAGGCATCGCCCGCCGACCTGCCGCAGCCGCTGCCCGCCGATCCCGACCAGCGGTTGGTGAAGGTCTATGTCGAAGGGTATGAGGATGTGGCCTTCTGGCGCGGGATCTTCGACCATTTCCACAACCCCTACCTGCGTTTCGAAATCTCGGTCCCCGACCGCGGAGACCTCCCGAAAGGCAAGAAGGTCCTCATGGGCATGATCCCCCAATCCTCCGAGGAGATGATCCTCTGCGTCGATTCCGACTTCGACTACCTCTTCGCCGGGCAGACGGAACAGTCCCGGCAGGTGGCCGATGCGCGGTTCATGTTCCACACCTACGCCTACGCCACCGAGAATTACCTCTGTTACGCCCCCTCGCTGCACAACGTCTGCGTCAAGGCCACCAAAAACGACACGCGGATCTTCGACTTCGTGAAGTTCATGGACGAATATTCGCGCATCATCTACCCGCTCTTCCTCTGGTACGCCTTCTCGGCACGCCTCGCGACGGAGCATGTCTTTCCGTTGGTCGATTTCAAGGCCTCGGTGCGCCTGGGCTACCTCGAAATCGAAAACAACGGCGAACGGACCCTGGAGTGGCTCCGCCGCAACGTCGCGAAACGCGAGGAGCTGCTCCGGCGCCGCAATCCGCGGATGATCGAACCAATGAAGGAGTTCGAGGAACAGTTGAAGCAGCGCGGCGTAAAGCCCGAGAACACATACCTCTTCATGCACGGGCATACGCTGATGGACAACGTGGTGATGGTGCTGCTGAACACCGTCTGCGAAAAGCTCCGCGACATGTCCATCGCCCGAATCACGGCCTCGCAGAAGCAGGGCGTGGCGCTGAAGAACGAGATGTCGAACTATACGAACTCCCTGCGGTCGATCCGCGACGTGCTGCTCGACAACGAGAACTACACGAAATGCCCGCTCTACCGGAGCCTCCAGCGTGACATCGAGCGTTACATCGCCCGCACGATCCTCAACATGAAGCGCCGGGGGCAGATCAAGGAGAATTCGGTCATCGGCATCCTCCACCGGCTTCGCCAGGAGGCCTTTTCGTGAGGGGGGGGGCAAGAGGAGAGAGAAAGAAGAGAGAGAAAAAAGAAGAGGAGGAGAGAAGAGGAGAGAAGAAGAAGGAAGGAATGGACGGAGGAATGGACAGGAAAGGAGAACGAGGAATAGACAAGAAAAGAGAGCCCGCAAGGCTCTCTTTTTCAGTATCCGGTTTTCAGCATCCGGCAGCGCGGGCATCCGGCAGCGCGAACATCCGGCAGCACAGACACCCGGCAGCGCAAACATCCGGCGGCACAGGCACCCGGCGGCGCGGTTTTCAATACTGCCCCTCCTTCTTGCGGACGACCCGCACCGTGGACTGCGTGGCCTGCCGGATGAAGACCTGCGGCCCGCGGGCGTAGCGCCGCCACAGCTCCTCGGTATAGCCGCGCACGGTCAGCAACTCCATGTTCTCGGACTTCATCACGTCGAAACCCGCCTCGCGCAGCGCCTCGACCACCTCGTCGATATGCCACGAATTGTCCACACAGAGGCTCAGGTTCACAGCCGAGTTGTGGATCAGGTTCGTCTTGATGCGGAAGCGCTCCAGCAGCGAGAAGATCGTCGCGAACTTCTCCTCCAGCACGAACGAGAAGTCCCGCGAACGGATCGTCAGCAGCACCTGGTCCTTCTTGAGGATCAGGATCGGCACGTCGACCGGAGCCGACAGCCCGCGGATCACCGTGCCGGGCTTGCGCTTGTCGCCGAACGGCCGCACGTAGAGCGGGATATTCTTGTTTTGCAGCGGTTTGATGGTCTTCGGGTGGATGATCTGCGCCCCGCTGTAGGCCAGTTCGATGGTGTCGAGGTAGTTCAGCTCGGCAATCTGCACGGCGTCGGGGAAGATCTTCGGGTCGGCGTTCAGCACGCCGTCGACATCCTTCCACACCGACATCGACTCCGCATCGAGGATATTCGCCGCCACGGCTGCCGAGTAGTCCGAACCTTCGCGTCCGAGCGTCGTGGTCGTCCCGTCGGGCGCTCCGCCGATGAATCCCTGGCCGATGAAGACCGTCTCGGGTCCGTTCGCCACGGCCTCCCGCAGACGCGGGGCCGAAGCCTCGATATCGACCCCGGCATCCTTGTGGCGCTGTTCCGTGACGAAGCAGCGGCGCATGTCGATCCAGCGGTTCGGAACCCCGGCATAGTTCAGGTATTCGGAGATGATCGTCGTCGAGACCAGCTCACCGTAGGCCACGATCGTATCGTACCACAATTCGGCATCCTCCGCACGGTAGCGGGTCTGCGTGGCGACCTGCTCCAGTTCGTCGAACAGCGCATCGACCTTCTCCAGCCGTTTGGGTTCGTGCCACAGATCGTCGATGATCTCCGCATGGTAGTCGCGCAGCTTGGCGATATGCTCCAGCGACTGCTGTTTATCGCCCTTCTGGAGCCCCTCGAACACCTTTTCCAAGGCATTCGTCGTCTTGCCCATCGCCGAAACGATGATGAAGAGATGCTGTTCCTCGTCGATGATCTGGCGCAGGTTTC
>CALUMM010000045.1 GCA_944321755.1 uncultured Alistipes sp. | reverse complement strand
TATTCGTACCTTTGTGGGCTATGATCGACCGCGAAACAGTAGACCGCATCTATGCCGCCGCCAATATCGTCGATATTGTCGGCGAGTACGTCACGCTCAAACGCAAAGGCGTGAACTATGTCGCCTGCTGTCCGTTCCACAACGAAAAAACCCCCTCGTTCGTCGTGTCCCCCTCGAAGGGCGTCTACAAGTGCTTCGGTTGCGGAAAGGGCGGGAATGCCGTCACCTTCGTCATGGAGCAGGAGTCGGTCAGCTATCCCGAGGCCCTCAAGATGGTGGCCAAACGCTACGGAATCGAGGTCCGCGAGGAGGCGATGACCGAAGAGGAGTTGCGCCGCAACGACGACCGCGAGTCGATGTTCGCCCTCAACAGCTGGGCCGCCGACTATTTCGCCAATTACCTCCACCGCGACAGCGAGGGAATCAACGTCGGACTCTCCTATTTCCGGCAGAAACGGAGCCTGACCGACGCCACGATCAAAAAGTTCGGACTCGGGTTCTGCCCCTCGAAGGGCGACCGGATGTCGAAGGATGCCCTCGCGGCCGGGTACAAGCAGGAATTCCTCCTCTCGACGGGTCTTTCGCTGGCCCGAGAGAGCGACGGTTCGCTCTACGACCGCTTCCGCGACCGCGTGATCTTCCCCGTGCACAACATCTCGGGGCGCATCGTCGCCTTCGGGGGCCGCACCCTGCGCACCGACAAGCAGGTCGCCAAATACCAGAACTCCCCCGAGAGCGAGATCTACAGCAAGAAACGCGAACTCTACGGCCTCTACTTCGCCAAGAAGGCCATCCAGCAGCAGAACTTTGCCATCATGGTCGAGGGCTATCTCGACGTGATCTCCATGCACCAGGCCGGGATCGAGAATGTCGTGGCCTCGTCCGGCACGTCGCTCACCACGGAGCAGATCCGCCTGCTGGGGCGCTTCACGAAGAATATCACCGTGATCTACGACGGCGATGCGGCCGGAATCCACGCCTCGCTGCGCGGCATCGACATGATCCTCAAGGAGGGGATGAATGTCCGCGTGGTGCTGCTGCCCGAACCCGAGGACCCCGATTCGTTCGCCCGCAGCCACTCCGCCGCCGAAGTGCAGGAGTACATCCGCGCCAACGAACAGGATTTTCTCGAATTCAAGGCCCGGCTGCTGCTGAAGGATGCGCAGGGCGATCCGATCAGGAAGGCTGCGCTGATCGGCGACATGGTGCAGTCCATTGCGCAGATCCCCGATCCGATCCAGCGCTCGGTCTACATCAAGGAGTGCGCGCGGACCATGGACATCGACGAGCAGATCCTCATCGGCGAGGTGGCCCGCAAGCGCCTCACCTCATCCGGGGATCGTGAAACGGACGATTTCCTGCGTCGCCAGGCCGCCGTCCGGCAGCGCGAAGCCGGGCCGGGCACTCGCCCCGAGGCGGAGTATACCCCGAAGGTCGAGGCCGGGAGCAGTTTCGAAGCCCTGGAGCGCGAGATCGTCAAGTACCTCCTCAAGTACGGGCACTGCTCGTTCGATTTCAAGGAGGGGAACACGATGGTGCCCTGCAACGTTGCCGAGGTGATCTTCGCGGAGCTGAGCGACGACAGGATCGAATTCCGCAATCCGGTCTATGCCAAGATCATGGCCGTCTACCGCGAGCAGTGGGAGCAGTCGGGAACGGGCGTCGAGGTTCCGGCCTACCTCTTCCTGAACCACATCGATCCCGAGGTGTGCAACCGCTCGGTGGACCTGCTCACCGCCGACGACAACTACGTCCCCAGCGAACTCTGGAAACGAAAGGAGGTGCACGTCGAAAGCGAGGCCGAAATGCTGGCCGTCGGGGTTCCCAAGGCCGTGACGCTCTACAAGTCGAAGGTCATCGAGTCGCTCATCAAGGAGCTGCAGGCCCGGCTTGCCGACGAGAACCTCTCCGAAGAGGAGGAGGCCGACCTGATTCAGCGCCTGAACAACTACAACCGCGTGAAGGTCGCCATCGCGCGCAAACTCCAGCGTCTGATCTTATGAACCCGGGAGGCGTTGTCGGAAAAAAGGGGGCGGGTCTCGGGTCGTACACGCATCACTGCGCGTACCGTGTGCAAACAGAAAATAAACAGAAAGATGTGTAAAACATATCGAAGATAAAAGAATTAGTTACCTTGACCGATTCCCACCCCCGCGAATAGATTTCGCAATTTGTATGCCGTTTTTGCCTATATGAACGAACAAAAGAAGATCAATATCCGGAACAAGCGCGCGACGTTCGACTATGAGATTCTCGAAGAGTACGTTGCGGGCATCGTGCTCGTCGGGACCGAGATCAAGTCGATCCGTGCGGGCAAGGTCTCGATGGTGGACTCGTTTTGCTATTTCGACAAGGGCGAACTGTGGATCCGCGGCGTCAACATCGCCGAGTACGCCTGGGGAACCTGCAACAACCACGTCCCGCGCCGTGACCGCAAACTCCTGCTGACGTCCCGCGAACTGGACAAACTCCAGCGTGCGTCGCAGGACCGCGGGCTGACGATCGTCGGGCTGCGGCTCTTCCTGAACGAACGCGGTCTGGTGAAGGTCGTCGTCGGGCTGGCCCGCGGCCGCAAGTCCTACGACAAGCGCGAGTACCTCAAGGAGAACGACGCCCGCCGCGAAATGGACAAGGCGATGAAAAACTTCCGGCGATGATCCGCGCAATCTTTCTCGACGTCGACGGGACGCTCATCAGTTTCCGGACCCATGAGGTCCCGGCTTCGGCCGTGGAGGCCCTGCGCCGGGCCCGGGAGCGCGGCGTAAGGCTCTTTATCGCTACGGGGCGTGCCGTGACCGATCTCGAACTGCTGGAGCCGATCCCTTACGAGGGGGTCGTGGCGCTGAACGGTGCCGAATGTATCCTGCGCGACGGCCGGGTCGTTGTCCGGCACCCGATTCCGCGGGAGGCGTTCGAACGCGCCCTGGCGCTCTCCGGCGAGTGGGATTTCCCCGTCGGGCTGGAGCTCAACGAGGGGATCTTCGTGAACCGTGTGACCCCCGTTGTCGAGGAGCTGGCCCGCATGATCGCCCATCCGGTTCCGGAGGTCGCCGACCTGCGGCGGCTGTTCGATCGCGGCGACTGCTGCCAGATGTGCTTTTACGTCGATCCGCAGCTCGGCGGGCGCATCATGGAGCAACTGCCGTCGCTGACGGCGACCCGCTGGTGTTCGATCTTCTCCGACGTGAACGTCCGCGGCGTGGACAAGGCGACCGGCATGGCGGAGTTTGCTGCTCGCTGCGGATTCGGGATCGAAGAGACGATGGCCTTCGGCGACGGGGGCAACGACGCTCCGATGCTGCGTGCGGCCGGTGTGGGCGTAGCGATGGGCGGGGCGTGCGACGAGGCGCTGCAGGCCGCCGACTGGGTGACCGCAACGGTCGACGACGACGGGATCCGCCGGGCCCTGGAGCATTTCGGCGTGATCGAGGGCGCGGACGTGTCGAAGTAATGCCGGACGCTCCGGAAATGGTAAAACGAAAAACAAAAGATATGTCATTGATTCTCTGTATTGAAACCGGCACGGATATCTGTTCCGTGGGGATTGCCAAGGATGGCGAGTTGCTGTCGCTGCGTGAGAGCGACGAGGGGCGCGACCACGCCCGTAAGGTCGGGGTTTTCGTCGACGAACTGCTGCGTGAAACCGGCATCGCTCCCGACGATCTGGATGCCGTGGCCGTCGGCAAGGGCCCGGGATCCTATACCGGACTGCGTATCGGCGTTTCGTTCGCCAAGGGACTCTGCTATGGCTTGCAGAAACCGCTGCTGGCCGTCGGGTCGCTCGACGCGCTGGTCGAGGTGGCCCGCGAGGATTACGAGGCCGGAATCCTCTCCGTGGAGAACTGGAACGACGCCCTGCTCTGTCCGATGGTCGATGCCCGCCGCATGGAGGTCTACGCCCAGGTGTTCGATACCGAAGGGGTGGCGCAGGGTGATGTCTCGGCCGAGGTGATTTCGGCGGAGAGTTTCGCCTCCTACCGCAATGCGGGGCGTCCGTTCGTGATCTTCGGAAGCGGCGCCCGCAAGTGCGCCGACCTGCTGACGGGTGCGACGCTCGTCGAGGTGACCCCCTCGGCCCGCGGGCTGGCCCGGCTGGCGCAACAGGCGCTCGATGAGGGCCGCACGGAGGATATCGCCTATTTCGAACCCTTCTACCTGAAGGATTTCGTCGTCACGACCTCGAAGAAGAGACTCTTCTGAGCGTGGCGGACGGAACTCCGGACCGTATCGGAATGACCGAAGAGGAGTTGATCGGGGCGTTGTCGGATCGCTGGCAGGAGCATTTTGCCGACGAAATGGCCTGGCGGGTGTGTGCCGCAGGGGCCGTCGGGGTGTTGTATCGGCTTGCGGCCGGTCCGGACGACCGGCTCGGGACGCTGCCGAAACCCGAACGGCGCAAGATCCGTTTCCGGGCGGCCTATGTGCTGGAACGGATCTGCCTGACGTCGTGGACGGCGTTCCTGCCCTTTGCGGAGGATTTCTGCCGCAGGGCCTTCCCCGCCTGTACGGACCCGAGTGCCCGGCGCCATTTCGGAAAGATCATGGTCGGGTTGCTGCAGGGGTTGTGTCCCGATCCGGAGGTGCTGGAACGCATCGCCGAAACGGCTGCCGGATGGGCCGTGGAGCCCGGAGCGAAGGTGGCCGTTCGGGTCTGGGCCATGGAGGTGCTGAAGGCGTGCCGCGGCCGCATCGGATGGGTCGACGAGAGCTGGGAGGATCTGGTGGAGGCCCAGGCCGCCGGTGCCACACCCGGAATCGAAAGCCGTCTGCGGCGGAGCTGGCGGTAGCCTTCGGGTGATTGTTGCCGGGCCCGTTGGGCCATCTCGGATTCCCCGGTCGGAACAAAAAAATTCCCGTCCTGCGAAAGGACGGGAATTTTTTTGGCATCATTACCTTTTTTTGCAGGCTGCGGCCGGGGCAGGCTCTCGATGAGGGTTTCTCGGAACGGACTGCAGCGTCCGGTGGGGAGGTTTCAGAATGGCCGTGACCGTCTGCCCCTCCCTCCCGGCGGTTACTCCTCGCCGCCGAGCTGCCGGTGCAACTTCTCCTTGAAGGCCGGGCCGAGAAGTTCCATCTTGTCGGTCGTCTCGAACATCTTCGCGAGGGTCTCGTCGAACTGCGAAATCAGCTCTACGGTCAGCTCCGGGCGTTCGAGGATGAAGTTCGGGCACTGCGAGATACGCAGGTACTCCTTCGGCAGCAGCAGGTAAGGCTCTCCGTGGCCGCCCTGTTCGAGCTTGAACTCCACGGTGAGGTCCAGGCAGCGCTTGAAGATGCCGCTCTTGCCGTAGAGGGCCTCCTGCTTCGGAAGCGCTGCGGCATCGAGTGTCAGCTCGACGGTCAGCGGACGGTCGCACGCCACCGCCTCCGTGTAGATCACCGGAGCCAGCGTGTAGGCGTCGTAGGTCCACTCCCCGGCCTTCGGGAAGCGCGAGTAGGGGATCTCCACACCGTTGACGGTCACGCGCTGCGGCGGGAAGGTCGCCGGGAAGCGCAGTTCGTAGCTGCGGGTGGCCGGAGCCCCGGCGTAGCTGCCTTCGCGGGCTGCGATCTCGGCCCGGATGACGGCACCCTCCTGGCGTTTGGTGATCCGTGTGGTGGCGAATTCCGTGGTGTAGCGCTGGCTGATGCCGTCGTCCTCGTAGTAGCGCAGCTCCCCGTCGCCGCCCGGAATGAAGGTCAGGACCAGCGTGTCGCACGGTTGCTGGAGATTCTGCACCCCGTCCGGATTCATCGGCAGGATCGCTCCGGCACGTGCGTACCAGGGATTCTCACCCACGGTGTAGTGCAGCGTGCGGCTTGCCCCGCCGTTGTACATCGCCCCCGTGGCGCAGTCGTACCAGCGGCTGCCCTCCGGGAACCAGATCTTCCGTGCGGCCAGCCCCGAAAGCGAATCCGCGGGCTGGGTGATTGCCGTGGCGAGGATGTCGTCGCCGAAGAGGAACTCTTCCGGATTGCTGTAGGCTGCCTCGGTCTCGGGGTATTCGTAGTAGAGCGGGCGGCACATGCCGATGCCCGTGTCGAAGTTCTGACGCGCGGCGTTATAGATATAGGGTGCCAGCGTATAGCGCAGGCAGATGGCGTCGCGCATGTAGAACATGTGGTTCGGGAACGACCAGATGTAACGCTCGATGCGCGGGTCCTTCGTGGAGTGGGTCTTGAAGATCGGCGTGAAGACTCCGTACTGCAGCCAGCGCGTGTAGAGCTCCGGATCGGTGCACGGCTGGTTGCCGTGGAACTGGTGGCCGCCGATGTCGTGGCCCCAGTAGCCGTAGTTGACGTTCGAAGAGGTGGCCGTGAACCAGGGCAGGAAGGCCAGGGTCGGCCACGTGGCGAAGGTGTCGCCCGAGAAGGCCAGCGGGTAGCGGTGCGAACCCAGACCGCCCCAGCGGTGGTAGATGAACGGACGCTGGTCGGGCCGGCTCTCTTCGGCGTGGCGGAAGAAGGTGTGGTTCAGCCAGAAGGTGTTCGAGAGCCCGGGCGTGAATTTCGACTCCCGCCACTGCTGCCAGTCGAGCCACCAGAAATCGACGCCCTCCTGTTCCATCGGGCCCAGTACGGTGTCGAAATAGGCGTCGGCCCACTTCGGATCGTCGATGTGGAACGGGACGCTCTTGCCCTTCTCCTTCCAGCCGTATGCCTCGACGAAATCCCCGTAGGGCGCCTCGTAGGGCTGGATGCCCGAGGCCGGGTGGAGGTTCAGCGCCACCTTGAGATCCTCGGTCTCGGTCCATTTCAGGAAGTTGGCCGGTGAGGGGAACAGCTCCTTCTGCCACGTATAGCCCGTCCAGCCGATGCTCTGTCCGTATTCGTCCTGCGGCGTGTTGTGGCGGCGCAGGCCCCAGGTTTCATGCCAGTCCATGTCGACGATCAGCACGTCGATCGGGATGTTCATCTGTCGGAATTTCCCGATCAGGTCCCGGAACTCGTTGTCCGAATACTGCCAGTAGCGGCTCCACCAGTAGCCGAAGGTGTATTTCGGCGGCAGCGGCGCCCGGCCCGCAATCTGCTGGAAGTCGGCCAGGGCCTGTTTGTAGTCGTGCCCGTAGGCGAAGAGGTAGAGGTCCTGCCGCTCGCCCGCCGGTCGCGGTTCGACCCACTCCTTCCAGTGCGAATCGGTCGGGATGAAGACATGGCGCCGGCTGTCGTCCACTACGGCCCAACCCGACCGCGAGAGGATCCCCTGTTCCATGGGTTCGTTGCGGAGTTTGTCGCCGTCGCAGCCGTCCAGCGTGCGGGTCGTCCCCAGGAGGTTCTGCGGATCCTCCAGCCCCGGGGTCCACGTCACCGGCTTGCCGTTGAGCGTGAAGGTCACCTGCAGGTTCTCGGCCGTGAACTTGCCCGTTTTGCGGTAGGTCAGCGTCAGGGCCGAGGTCTGGATCGTCACTTTCGTGCGGCTGTCGCGCACGCGGAATTCCGGAACGGGCAGCTCGCGGTTGACGAACGCGAGCGTTGCACGGTCTTCGAACTTCCCGTCGGCGCTCCACTCCATGCGGATGAGTTGCGGCGTGAGAACCGTAAACCGCGCGTTGGGGGTCGTAACCACGGCTTCGGGATCAGCCTTGGGATTGGCGGCCGCGGCCGGAAGTGCAAAGGCCAGGGCTGCCAGAAAAAGCGAGAGTCGTTTCATGGGTAAAAAGTGGGTATTAAGTAGTTTTTCCTGATTCCGGGTTTCAGCAGCCGTCGGGTTGCGGCGCGGCGCCGTCCCCATTCGCGGCGGGTTCCTCCGCGGACGTTTTCGCGGGTATTGCTGCAGATTTCCCTGCGGAGACCTCCGCCGGTTCCTCTGTCGGCTCTTCCGCCGGTTCCTCGTCGGTATCGCGGCCTGCGAGTTCCAGTGTGCGGGGGGTGTGCTGCCGCTTGGTCTGCAGCCGGGCCGTGCGCCGCAGCCGTTCGCCCACGCGGATGATGTTGTCGTTGCCCGTGCAGAGCCGTTTGTAGGCGTCGTCGTAGGCGTCGCGGGCCTTGCCGAGCGCCGTGCCGACCCCTTCGAGCGAGGCGGTGAAGGCTACCAGCTGTTCGTAGAGTTTCAGTCCGCAGGCGGCGATCTCCCGCGTGTTCTTGTCCTGGTCGTTGTATTTCCAGAGGTCCGCCACGAGTTTCAGCAGCGCGAAGAGGTTCGTCGGCGATGAGACGATCACCTTCCGCTCGTAGGCGTCGGACCAGATCTTCGGGTCGCTCTGCAGCGCCGCCAGGAAGGCCGGCTCGTTCGGCACGAACATGATGACGAAATCCGGCGAATTCAGCCGCCGCTGGTACTCCTTGCGGCCGAGTTCGACGACGTGCTGACGCACCGAAGCGACGTGTGCCGCCAAGTGGCGTCGGCGCTCCTCCTCGCTCTCGGCGGCCGTGTAGTTGACGAAGGCCGTGAGCGAGACCTTCGAGTCGATGACGATATCCTTCTTCTCGGGCAGGTGCAGCACCACGTCGGGCCGCAGGTTGCGACCCTCCTCGTCCTTGATGTTGTACTGCGTCTCGTAGTGGATCCCCTTCGAGAGCGACGAACTGTCGAGGATCGTCTCCAGCAGCATTTCGCCCCAGTCGCCCTGCACCTTCGAGTTGCCCTTCAGGGCGTCGGTCAGGTTCCGGGCATCGGCCGAGATGTGCTGGTTGAGTTCCATGAGGCGCTTGAGTTCGTTCTTCAGCTCGCCGCGCTGCTCGTTCTCGTGGGAGTAGATGCGCTCGACCCGCTCGCGGAACTCCGTGATGTTCTCGCGGAAGGGCTTCAGCAGCAGGTCCAGCGACTCCTTGTTCGTCTGTTTGAACTCCCGCGACTGCTCGCCGAGGATCTCCGTGGCGAGGTTTTTGAACTCCAGGCGGAAGCGCTCCTCCAACTTCTCGCGTGCGGTGCGCTCGGCCTCGCGCTCCTCGGCGTTTTTCGCACGCAGCGAGGCGATTTCCGAATCGGTCGAGGCCTGCAGGGCCGCCAGCTCGGTCCGTGTGCGGAGGTGCGCTTCGCGCAGGTCGTGCAGCTCGCGTTCGGCCGCATCGCGCCCCTGGCGGGTCTCCGCAAGGAGGGTTTCCGTGGCGGAGAGTTTCTGGCCGAGATCGCTCCGGGCGGCCTCGGCCTCCTCTTTGTCTCGGCGCAGGCGGGCCGTTTCCCGGCGCAGGGCCACAACCGTAACCCCCGAAACCGCACAGAGACAGGCCAGTAGAAGAAGAGTGAGAAGCGTGACGGTATTCATGTCTACAAAGATAGGTTCTTTTGCGGAAAATTTCGTATATTTGTTCAAATAATTAAAAAAATCGAACCTCATGCAACGCACCGTAGCTCCCTCGATGCTTTCGGCCGATTTCGGCCATCTGGAACGCGATACGCGGATGATCGACCGCAGTGCCGCCGAATGGGTCCATATCGACGTTATGGACGGGGTGTTCGTCCCGAACATCTCGTTCGGATTCCCCGTGATGAAACCCATCCGGAAGGCGACGTCGAAGTTCCTCGACGTGCATCTGATGATCGTCGCCCCGGAGAAGTACGTCGCACGCTTCGTCGAGGCCGGGGCCGATCTGGTGACCTTCCACCTCGAAGCCACCGAAGACCCCGCGGGGTGCATCGCCCGCATCCGCGAAGCCGGAGCGAAGGTCGGCGTTTCGATCAAGCCCGCCACGCCGGTCGAAGCGCTCCGTGAGGTGCTGCCTGCGGTCGATCTGGTGCTGGTGATGAGTGTCGAGCCGGGGTTCGGCGGGCAGTCCTTCATCCCGGGGTCGCTCGACAGGATCCGCGAACTGCGCGCCCTGGCTACGGAACTCGGCCTGGCGACCATCATCGAGGTCGACGGCGGCATCTCGGCGGCCAATGCCCGCGAGGTGTTCGAGGCCGGGGCCGAAGTGCTCGTGGCCGGAAGCGCCGTCTTCAAGGCGGCGGACCCCGAAGCCGAGATCCGGCGCATCCTCGAAGCCTGATGTCCGGGGCGGGCCGTGTCGTAAAAGCGTCCGGAAAGGGCGCTTTTTGCGCTGCGGGGGTAAAATGCCGGGAAAAAGCGACGAGCCGGTCTCTGCCATGGTGGATTTTCCTGTAAAAACGTTACCTTTGCGGTGGTTTCCGAGGCCGCGGCGTGCGACTCCGGATTTTAGTGTGCATCTATGATTTCTCTCGACAATCTGACCGTCAGTTACGGGGGCTGGACCCTCTTCGACAATATTTCGTTCCTGATCAACCCGAAGGACCGCATCGGCCTGGTCGGCAAGAACGGCGCGGGGAAAACCACGCTGCTGCGCATCATCACCGGCGAGCAGCAGCCCACGTCGGGCGCCGTGACGATCAACGGCGAGTGTACGATCGGCTACCTTCCGCAGACGATGCGCGTGGCCGACACCACGACGCTCGTCGACGAGACCGCCAAGGCCTTCGACGAGGTGCTGCGCCTCGAAGCCGAGATCGCCGGACTCACACGCGAAATCGCCGAACGAACCGACTACGAATCGGCCGCCTACGAACAGCTGCTGCACCGCCTGAACGATGCCCAGGACCGCTACCACATCCTCGGCGGCGAGACCCGCGATGCCGATATTGAGAAGACGTTGCTCGGCCTGGGATTCAAGCGTGAGGATTTCTCCCGCGCCACGAGCGAGTTCTCCGGAGGCTGGCGGATGCGGATCGAGCTGGCGAAACTGCTCCTGCGGCGCCCTTCGATCTTCTTGCTGGACGAGCCTACGAACCACCTCGACATCGAGTCGATCCAGTGGCTCGAAGAGTACCTCAAAAACTACAACGGCGCCGTACTGCTGATTTCGCACGACCGGGCCTTCCTGGACAACGTCACGAACCGCACCGTGGAACTCTCGCTGGGCAAGATCACCGACTACAAGGTCCCCTATTCGAAATACGTCGTCCTGCGCGCCGAACGCCGTGCGCAGCAGCTGGCCGCCTACGAAAACCAGCAGCGGATGATCGAGAAGACCGAGGAGTTCATCGAGAAGTTCCGCTACAAGCCCACGAAATCGAATCAGGTGCAGTCGCGCATCAAGCAACTGGAGCGCCTCGAACGCCTCGAAGTCGAGGAGGAGGACCTCGCCACGCTGAACATCAAGTTCCCGCCCGCACCGCGCTCGGGTCAGATCGTCGCCGAGATCAACGAGGCCGGGATGTCGTTCGGCGCGAAGCACGTCTTCAGCGGTGCGAATTTCGTCATCGAGAAGGGGGACCGGATCGCCTTCGTCGGGCGCAACGGCGAGGGCAAAACCACGCTGGCGAGGATGCTCGTCGGGCAGTTGACCCCTACGGAGGGGTCGATCCGCCTCGGCGCCAACGTCAATATCGGCTATTATGCCCAGAACCAGGATGACCTGATGGACGGCGAGTTCACGGTTTACGACACGCTGGACCGCGTGGCCGTGGGTGACATCCGCACGCGGCTGCGCGACATCCTCGGGGCCTTCCTCTTCCGCGGCGAGGACATCGACAAGAAGGTCAAGGTCCTCTCGGGCGGCGAGCGGGCGCGGCTGGCCATGGCCCGCATGATGCTCGAACCCCGCAACCTGCTGGTCCTGGACGAGCCCACGAACCACATGGACATGCGCTCGAAGGACATCCTCAAAAATGCCATTCTGAAGTACGACGGCACGGTGGTCGTCGTTTCGCACGACCGTGAGTTCCTCGACGGCATGGTTGAGAAGGTCTACGAATTCCGCGACGGAGGTGTCAAGGAGTATCTCGGGGGCATCTACTACTTCCTTGAAAAGCGCAAGCTGGAGTCGCTGCAGGAGATCGAACGCCGCGATGCCCCGGCGAAGTCCGCCGCTTCGAAAACGGCTCCGAAAGCCGGGTCGGGTGCCGGGGCGAACGGGGCGAACGGGGCGAACGGGGGGAAGGGTGCGAGCGGCACAAACGCGGCGAATCCCGCAACCGACGCGGCGGAGCGGACCGCCCTTTCCGGAAAAGCCTCCTACGAGCAGAAAAAGGAGCAGGAGAAGCTGCTGCGCAAACTGCGCAAGGCGGTGGAGACCGTCGAGGCGGAGCTGGCCGGACTGGAGAAGCAGATCGCCGCATACGATGCGAAGTTCGCCGCCGCAACCGACTACAACGAGGCCGACTACACGGCCTACAACGATCTGAAGGCACGCTACGACCACCAGATGCACGAGTGGGAGAAGGCCTCCTACGAACTGGAAATAACCGAAGAACAATACAATGGATAACCTGATTTTCGGGATTCGTCCCGTGGCCGAGGCCATCGAAGCCGGTCGGCAGCTCGAAAAACTCTACATCCGCAAGGGGGCCGAGGGCCCTCTGATGCAGGAGTTCCGCGACCTCTGCATCCGCCACCGCATCCGCTGGCAGGAGGTGCCTGTCGAGAAGTTGAACCGTCTCGTGCGCGGCAACCACCAGGGTGTTGTGGCGCAGACTGCCGCCATCGAGTATGTCGAACTGACGGACATCCTCGAACGGGTTCCCGAGGACGAAACCCCGCTGGTGGTCCTCTTCGACGGCGTGACCGACGTCCGCAACTTCGGGGCCATCGCCCGCTCGGCCGAGTGTGCCGGGGCCCACGGCCTCGTCACGCCGCTCAAGAATTCGGCTCCGGTGAATGCCGAGGCGATCCGTTCGTCGGCCGGGGCGCTGACGACGATCCCCGTCTGCCGCGTGGGCTCGATCCGCAACACCCTCAAGCAGCTGCAGGCTGAGGGTTTCCAGGTGGTCGCCGCCACCGAGAAGAGCCGCAAACTGCTTTACGATGCCGATTTCCGCCGCCCGACGGCCCTCGTCATGGGCGCCGAGGATACCGGCATCTCGAAGGAGGTGCTGAAACTCTGCGACGAGCAGCTGGCCATCCCGATGATCGGCCACATCGAGTCGCTGAACGTCTCGGCCGCCGCAGCCGTGATGTTGTTCGAGGTGGTGCGCCAGCGTATCGGCGAGTGACCCGCGGCTCCGATCCCGTTTTCCCGACGTTTGTCCGATAAAAACTGCCGAAATCATGAAGTGGAATTTTCGAGAGCGCGTTGCGGAGTTCCGGAAGGGACTCGTGACCGTCGTGTGCCGCCATCCGCTGGAACTGCTGCTCCTGCTGGCCCTGACCGTGGTGCTGATCGTCTGCCTGGAAACCGACTGCGACCCCAACGGCCCGCGAATGCTGGTGCTGGGGTGGGGCGCCCTGTTGCTGCTCATCGTCAACCGGCTGGCCGGGCGCAGTGTCTGGCGCCGCATCTACTGGGTGGCCTGGGCGCCTTTGGTACCGCTCTTCCTCTGGCCGGGGCTGCCCGGGTGGGTCGAATCCGCGCAGGCCGTCATCACCTTCACGATCCTCACGCCGCTGGCGCTGCTGGCCTGCCGGAGGGCCGTGGCCAATGAACGGTTTGTTGCCGATGCCCTCGTTTATCTGCGTTCGGGCGTGCTGGCCATGCTCTTCGCCTACGTTGCCTACGGGCTTTTCGAGGCGATCCTCTGGTCGGCGGCCTACATCTTCGGGTTCAGCGACGCCCGCTGGGTGGCGCACCTCTCCGCCGACCTCTTCTTCGTGACGCAGTTCCTCGCCGCGCCGACCCTCTTCATGATGATGCTCGACCGCTGGGACGAGGCACGTTTCGGGTCGTCGCGCGTCCTCGAAGTGCTGCTGAACTGGGTCGTCACCCCCGCCGTGGCCATCTACGCCGCGATCCTCTACCTCTATCTGCTGAAGATCCTCTTCACCTGGTCGCTGCCCGAAGGCGGTGTGGCCTATCTCGTCTTCGGATTCACGATCGCAGCGCTCCTGGTCAAGGCCCTGCGGCTGCCCCTCGAAAAACGCACCCTCGACTGGTTCTATGACCGGTTCAGCCTTGTGGCGCTGCCCCTCGCGGCGCTGTTCTGGGTTGGCGTCGCCCGCCGCGTCGGCGAGTACGGACTGACCGTTTCGCGCATCTATCTGCTCCTCTGCGGCGGGCTGATGACGCTCTGCATCCTGCTTTTCCTCTCGCGCCGGGTCGGGCGCTATCTGTGGGTCGTGCTGGCCGCGATCGTCGCCTTCGCCGCCGTGAACTACATCCCCGCCCTCGACCCCGAAAACGCCGCTCTGCGCTCGCAGACCCGCCGCGTCGAGCGGATTGCCGAACGCCTCGGACGTCTTGATGCGGCGACGGGACGGCTCTCGCTCACACCCGCTTCGCTCTCCGATACGGCTTGCCGGAAGGAGTACCGCGAATTGTACGAGGCATTGCAGTATGTCGAGCGCGACAGCGCCGCGTTTGCCCGCTTCGGGGTGGAGGAGTCGAACGACCTGGTGGAGATCCTCCCCTCGGTGATGCACGACTATGTGCGGTGGGGTTGGGAACCGGCTGACGGGGAGGTGGTCGAGGCGAATCCCTCCGTCGGAGTCTGCCTTCCCCGGAATGTCTGCGTCGAGATCGACGAAAACGATCGTTTCTCGCGCTGCTATGTCAACCTCACGGAGTGGAACTCCGACAGTTATGCCTTCGTGAATGATACGCTGCGTTTCTATCTCGGGGAGGAGCGTTCCGTGCTCGAAATCACGGGTGCGGAGGTGCTGGAAAAACAGCTCGGACAGAGCGGTTTCGATCCTTCGCAGGGCGTCGAACCGACCGGTGAGCAGACTTTGCAGTTGCTGTGTTACAGTGACGATCGCTGCTGCATCCTCTTTGAACGTCTACTGATCGAGCGCCGCGATTCGGTCGATGTGATTACCTCCCTGGCGGTGCATTCCCTGTGGCTGCGATGATCGGTTGGGGCCGGAAGAGCGGGGCGGCAGGACACTCCGGACGGGTTGAAATTACAGAGGTGATCGACCATCCGCGTCTGGGCGAGGTGACTCTCGCACAGTCGCCCCGGGCCCGGCGCATCTCGATCCGCGTGCGGGCGACGGGAGCCGTGCGGCTCGCGTACCCCTTCGGGGTGTCGCGGCGGCGGGCGCTGGAGTTCCTCGACGAGAAGGCAGACTGGATCCTCACCGCCCGGGAGCGGCTGGCCCGCCGTCGCGCTGCCCTGCCGCCGCAACTCCCGCCCGCGGAGCGCAAAGCCCGGATCGAGGAGCTGCGCCGGGCCGCCAGGGAGGACCTCCCGGAACGCATCGCCCGGCTCTCGGCCGCCACCGGCCTGCGCTACGAAAAACTCTCGATCCGCGCCTCGCGCACGAAGTGGGGGAGTTGCTCGGGACAGAACCACATCTCGCTGAGTCTCTTTCTGATGACGCTGCCCGAGCACCTGCGCGATTTCGTCATCCTCCACGAACTCTGCCACACGGTCCACCACAACCATTCGCCGCGTTTCCATGCCCTGCTGGACCGCCTGACCGGCGGGCGCGAAAAAGCCCTCAACCGGGAGTTGAGGGCCTGTTCGATTCAGGGGTAATCCCCACCCGGCAAGGGCGGGACTCAGCGTCCGTCGTGGAGCTCCTTCTCCTTGCGGTAGGTGAAGCCCATGAAGACGATCGCCAGCACGCAGGCCCCGATCAGCAGCACGAACGTCCAGTCCCAGCCCGCCTTCTCGGCCACCGTTCCCAGGACGATATTGGCGAGGATCGCCGTTCCGAGGAAGTAGCCGAAGAAGCCCGTCAGTCCGGCGGCCGTTCCGGCGGCATTCTTCGGGGCGAGGTCCAGCGCCTGCACGCCGATCATCATCACCGGTCCGTAGATGAAGAACCCGATGGCGATCAGCGAAAGGGTCACGATGATGTAGTTCGAGGAGAATTGCCAGTAGAGGAAGATGAAGACCGCCACGATGGCCATGAAGAGGATCGTCGGCAGCGCCCGGCGTCCGTGGAAGAAGCGGTCGCTCATCCAGCCGCAGATCAGCGTCCCGGGGATGGCCGCGAATTCATAGGCGAAATAGGCCCAGCCGGCCTGTTTGATGTCGTAGCCCTGGGCGTCGCGCAGGTAGCTCGGGGCCCAGTCGAGGCATCCGTAGCGCACCATGTAGACGAAGGCGTTGGCAATGGCGATGAACCACAGCAGCTTGTTGTTCAGTACGTACTTGAAGAAGATCTCCCGCGTGGTGAGCACCTCCTCCTGTTTGGCGCTGTAGTTTTTCGGGTAGTCGTTGCGCCACTTCTCCACGGAGGGCAGGCTGCACGACTGCGGGGTGTCGCGGATCAGCACGTAAGCCAGCAGCGCGATGAAGATCGACACCACGGCCGGGAAGAGGTACGTCCCGATGAGGAAGTAGTATTCGGAATGGGAGCCGTAGAACCACGATCCGAACCACAGGGCGCCGTAGACGGCCATGGGCCCCACGAGAGCGCCGCCGACGTTGTGGGCGCAGTTCCAGATCGACATCTTCGTGCCGCGTTCGTTCTGCGAGAACCAGTGGGTCATGACCCGCCCGCACGGGGGCCAGCCCATGCCGTTGAACCATCCCACCAGGAAGTTCAGGACCGCCATGAGGACGATGGCCAGCTCCTTGTGTTCGGGGCCGAGCAGCCGTACCGGAACGATCATGAACATCATCGACAGCGCGGCCAGCACCAGCCCCAAGGGCAGGAAAACCCGGGCGTTGCTGCGGTCCGAGACGCTTCCCATGAGGAATTTCGAGAGGGCGTAGGCCACGGCGTTCATCGACAGGACGATGCTCAGTTCGCTCTTGTCGAAGCCCAGGGGCCCCAGTTCCGGAATGGCCATCGAGAAGTTCTTGCGCACGAGGTAGTAACCGGCATAGCCGATGAAGATGCCGATGAAGACCTGCAGGCGCATCCATTTGTATTTCGAATCGACCTGCTCGGCGGCGATTTCCGGCTTATAGGCCGGGGGTTGGAGTAGTTTCCACATGGTTGTAGGGTTCGGTTTGCGGCCCGGTGCGGGCATCGGGCCGGGGTGTTATTTCGATTCGCAACAAAAGTACGAATGTTTTTCACTATTTCAAAATGCTTCGGCTTTTATTTTGAAATGAGATGCGCTTTTTCTGCTTCCGGAAAGAAGGGAAAATTATCCGCATGACGTGCGTTTTTCCGAATAAATTTCGTAACTTAGGCTCTGGAATAGGAAATATCTGTACACCGCACCATGAATAAGATCGCCGAAGAACCCCTTTTGAGCCTTCCGGAACGTCATAATCGGATTTTGACGCTTTTGCAGCAAAACGGTTCCATTTCCGTGACGCAACTCTCCGAACTCTTCCGCGTTTCGGAAGTGACCATCCGCAAGGACCTCTCCTACCTCGAACAGCAGAAGAAACTCTACCGCACGCACGGCAGCGCCATCCTGATCAGCCCCTACATCAGCGACCGCCACGTCAACGAGAAGGAGAAACGGAACGTCGCCGAGAAACGGGCCATCGGAGCCGCCGCCGCCGCACTGATCGCCCGGGACGACTCGATCATCATCGCTTCGGGGACCACCATGGCCTTCCTGGCCCGCGAAATCCGGCCCCAGGGCCATCTGACCGTCATTACGGCCTCGGTTCCCGTGACGCAGATCCTCTCGCAGAATCCCGATATGGATGTCATTCAGTTGGGCGGGATCACGCGCAGCAGCTCGGTATCGGTCGTGGGGCCCTTCGCCGAATCGATGCTGCGCAACTTCAATTGCAGCAAACTCTTCATCGGCGTGGACGGCATCGACCTCGAATTCGGCCTGACGACCACCAACATGCTCGAAGCCTCGCTCAACGCCGCGATGATCGAGGCGGCGCAGAAGGTCGTGGTGCTGGCCGACAGTTCGAAGTTCGGGCGCCGGGGGTTCAGCAAGATCTGCGACCTGGAGTCCGTCGACCGGATCATCACCGACAGCGCTGCGCAGCCGCTCTATCTGGACCGCCTGCGCGAACGCGGCATCGAGGTGACGGTCGTGGACGTCTGAACCGGGACGATCCGACATGAAAACGGGCGGCTGTGCGATAGCCGCCCGTTTTTTTGAGATGAGGGTCCGTCTGCCCCCCCCCTCCCTTACTCTTTTAGCAGCGCCTGCAGCCGCTCGGGGTAGTTGGTCGTGATGTAATCCACGCCCAGGTCGATGAAGTAGCGCATCTCCTCCTCCGAATCCACGGTCCAGACGTTGACCTCCAGCCCCAGGTCGTGGGCCTGTTTCACCCACTGGGGATGCTTCTGCAGGGTCTTCACCGAGTAGTCGATCCCTGCGAGCCCCAGTTTCCGGATGCTTTTGGGCGGCAGGTCGCCGTTCAGG
Source organism: uncultured Alistipes sp. (assembly GCA_944321755.1). Classification (GTDB taxonomy): domain Bacteria; phylum Bacteroidota; class Bacteroidia; order Bacteroidales; family Rikenellaceae; genus Alistipes. The sequence goes on along the minus strand of CALUMM010000045.1, from coordinate 1,738 downwards.
TAGTAGATCTTCGTCTCGGGGAGCAGCTTCTTGAAGGCCAGGCAGGCATTGATCGAGAAGGCGATGATGTCGGTGCGCTCCAGCACGCCGTGCTTGCGCAGCGCCCGGACGATCTTCTCTGCGGCGAGGTCTTCGCGGTTGAGGTCCGAGAGCGACTTCATTTCGAGGATCAGCCGCGTGGCGGGCTTCGAGGCCACCAGTTCGAGGTAGGCATCCAGCGAGGGGATGTTCTCCGTCCCGTTGGGGAGTACGATCTGCATGATCTCCCGGGCCGTGGCCTTTTCCATGTCGATGTCGGTGCCCTTGTAGACGCGGTCGTGGTTGACGATCAGCCGGTCGTCGGCCGTGAGCCAGACGTCGATCTCCGAACCGTAGACGCCGACCGAATCGGCCTTGGCGAACGACGACAGCGAATTCTGGGCCGAGCCCGGAGCGGTCCAGTAACCGCGGTGGGCGATGACTTTGGGTTGGGCGGCGGCGACTCCTCCGGCAAAGAGCAGGGCAGCCATGACGAGTTGTGTTTTCATATCCTGCGAACGTTTGGGTTGATCCTTGTGAAACGAAACCTCTGCAAAGGTAACGAATATTTCCGGAATTACAACCCGAAAGTCCGGGCGTGCGACACATTTCATCGACCTGTCATCTCCCCGCCAGCACCCCGGATTCGGATCCGGGAATCGCGGAATGAAACCATTTTGGCATGATTTGAAACAAAAATGCATCCGGCGATGCGGATTTTTTCCTATCTTCGTGCCAATCGAATCACTAAAACCACAAACAAAATAAGAACCATGAACATGAAGGAAAAAGTCAGCAAGAAGTTCCAGGAACTCTATGGCGAAGGCGCCATTCTTTTCGCATCGCCCGGCCGGATCAACCTCATCGGCGAGCATACCGACTATAACGGCGGTTTCGTCTTCCCGGGAGCCGTCGACAAGGGCATCGTCGCCGCGATCCGCCTCAACGGGACCGATAAGGTCCGCGCCTATGCCTACGACCTGGGCGAATCGTCGGAGTTCGGACTCCGTGAGGAGGACAAACCCGCCGAAAGCTGGGCCTGCTACATCTTCGGGGTTTGCCGCGAGGTGCAGAAACGCGGCGGGGTGATCGGCGGTTTCGATACCGTTTTCGCCGGAGACGTGCCCCTGGGTGCGGGCATGTCGTCGTCGGCAGCCCTGGAGTCGACCTTCGCCTTTGCGCTGAACGACCTCTACAACTGCGGGATCGACAAGTTCGAACTGGCCCGCATCGGTCAGTCCACCGAGCACAACTACTGCGGCGTGAACTGCGGCATCATGGACCAGTTTGCGTCGGTATTCGGCAAGAAAGGGTGTCTGATGCGTCTGGACTGCCGTTCGATGGAGTATGCCTACTTCCCGTTCGATCCCAAGGGTTACAAACTCGTCCTGCTCGACTCGCGCGTGAAGCACGAGCTCGTCGGTTCGCCCTACAACGACCGCCGCGCCTCCTGCGAGCGGGTTGCCAAGGTGCTCGGACAGGAGTTCCTGCGCGGTGCCACGATGGAGCAGCTCGATGCCATCAAGGGGCAGATCTCCGAAGAGGATTACAAGCGTGCCCGCTACGTGATCGGTGAGGAGCGCCGCGTGCTCGATGTCTGCGATGCCCTCGAAAAGGGCGATTACGAGACCGTCGGCAAGCGCATGTACGAAACCCACTGGGGCATGTCGAAGGATTACGAAGTGTCGTGCGAGGAGCTGGACTTCCTGGCCGAAGTGGC
>CALUMM010000044.1 GCA_944321755.1 uncultured Alistipes sp. | reverse complement strand
CGCTTCACGAAGCCCGAGGCGCGTGAGAACCTCCACCACACGGCTCCGCTGCGCCGCGAGGGCGAGGCTTCGGAGGTTGCCGACCTGGTATGCTACCTGGCCAGCGACGAGTCGAGCTACCTGACCGGTACGAACATCGACATCAACGGCGGTACGCTCTTCTCGTAGCGGATTCCGAAGTTTTTTCGAGCAGGGCGGACGGGCTTTCCCGAAAGGGTCTCGTCCGCCCTTTTTACAACCATTGCAACGATGAAACGCATTCTTTTTCTGGCGCTCTGCACGGCGGCGCTCTTTCCGGTCCGTGCGCAATACTCGTTCGACGGGGAGCTGCTCGACCGCCTGACGAAGGCTTACAGGGAGGGTGATCCGCGGGCCGTGGAGGCGGTGAGCCGCGTGGCGGCCGAAGCCGACAGCACGCTGCTCGGCATGGAGCCGCTGACCGTGACGGCCAAGACGACGCTGCCGCCGAGCGGTGACCGGCGCGACTACATGTCGTTGTCGCCCTACTGGTGGCCCGATCCCGAGAAACCCGACGGACTGCCCTATATCCGGCGTGACGGCGAGCGCAATCCCGAAGTCTACGACTGTCCCGAACGGGTCAACGGCGACCGGCTGGGGGTTGCGGCGCGGACCTTGTCGGTCCTCTACCGCGTGACGGGCGACGAACGCTACGCCGCGAAGTGTGCCGAGCTGCTGCGGACGTGGTTCCTCGACCCGGAGCTGGGCATGAACCCCAACATGACCTATGCCCAGTTGATCCGGGGCCGTTCGAAGATCCGCGGAACGGGGATTATCGATTCGCGGCGCATGGCCTTTGCGCTGAATGCCGCCCAGCTGATCGAATCGTCGCCTTCGTGGACCGATAGCGACCGGCGGGAGCTGCGCGAGTGGGCGCGGGCGTTCCTCTACTGGCTGGAGCACAGCGTCAACGGGCAGAAGGAGCTCCATGCAGCGAACAACCACGGGTTGTGGTACGATGCCATCCGGCTGATGACGGCTCGGGCCGCGGGACTCGATGACCGGGTGCGGGAGATTGCCGTGGAGTCCGTGCAGCCGCGCTTCGCGGGGCAGGTGGCCGAGGACGGCACGCTCCCCGAGGAGCTGGTCCGCACGCTGTCGCTGCACTACTCGACCTTCGTGCTCGAAGCCCTCTCGACGGCCCGCAACGTGGCCCGCGCCGAGGGTGTGGAGCTGTGGGAGATGCCCGAGGCCCAGCGTGCGCTGACCTGTCTGTTTCCCTACTACGAAAAACCCGAGACGTGGCCGTGGCCGCAGATCGCACCCTTTGCACAGCGCCGCGGTGCCGCCCTGCTTTACGAGGCGGGCCGGGCGCTCGGACGCGCGGAGTGGGTCGAGGTGGCCCGCCGGATCGGCTTCCACACCTCGAAGGCCGATTTCGAATCGATGCTCCATTTCGAATTGCAGTAATCCGGCACCGCTCCGGAGATGAAAATACCGGCAGACCCGCGAAGGGGTTTGCCGGTATTTTTGTCGGGATGCCGGAGCGGCAGAGGGTGGGGGAGCGGGGTGTTTCAGAGGTTCCCGGCCAGGAAATCCACCGTTTTGAAGAAGACCTCCTCCATCTTGTCCGAGGCCTTGGCGCTCAGGTTGTGGTCGTAGTTTTCGAGCACCTGCAGGTCGACCTTCGCACCTCGTTTCGAAAGGGCTTCGGCGAAGGCCTTGCTCTGAGCGCATTCGACCGTGATGTCGGCCGTGCCGCAGAAAAGCAGCGCCGCCGGGGCGTTCTTTTTCGGGACGAGGTTCACGGGCGAGGCGGCGTGCAGCACCTTCGCATCGCGGTTGCAGAAGTAACCGATGCGCTGGGGGTCCTTCGAACGCTGGCAGATGGCGGCGGTTTCGAGGTCGTAGATGCCCGAATAGCCGACGAAAACCTTCGCTTCGGGGGTGCGCATGGCTCCCACGGCCGCGAGATGCGCTCCGGCCGAGTTGCCGACGAACCCGATCCGCGAGGGGTCGATGTTCAGCTCCGCGGCGTGCTTGCGCAGGTACTCCACGGCGGCCAGCACGTCGTCGATCGATACCTCGACCGTAGCTCCCGGCTGCGGGGCCAGCGTGTAGGCGATGCGCACGCCCGTCACGCCCTTCTGTTTGGCCATGTATTGCGAGAGGGTGCGCAGGGCGCCGTTGTTGCCGCGGGCCCAGCCTCCGCCGTGGCAGTAGATCACCACGGGCGCGGGCTTCTCGCTCACGGCCATGTCCACGGCCATCTGCAGTTCATAGCCGTCGTGCGTGCGGTAGACGAACTCGCGCACCTCGACCCCCTTGTAATCGTTCGTCTGCAGGCGTTCGCGTTCGTAGGTGTAGGGTTCGAGCAGCCCTTCGACTTTCGAGAGGTCGATCAGTTTGGCATAGCGGGCCTCGTTGATGAGCGAGTAGCTGCCGTCGGGGTTTTTCGAGAGCTTCATCGAGTAGCGGTTGGTGACCTGCTGGGCCGAAGCGCTCCATACGGTGGCCAGAAGTAGGGCCAGGAGGATTTTTTTCATTGTTTTCAGGTTCGGGATTAAGATTTTTTTTACTACTTTTGTTGGGACCTGGAAATTGGTTAACCAAAATTGAACGCCAACAAAGATAACCGATTGCAACCAAAAAAACAAGTGATGAAACGATTAATTTTATTGATTTTGCTGCTCTCCGGGGCGGTCTGCCCGATGTGTTCGGGGAGTACCTCCGGCGGGTATGAGCCGGAGCCCTCGACGCCGTCGGAACCTTCGGATCCGGATTCCGAAACGCCGCTGCGCGAGGGCGAACTCCGCGCCGACGGCAATACGGCGGGCACCTATGCGCTGATCACCTCGTGCGGCTACAACTACGAGACGCCCGACACCTCGGGTGCGCACGCCGAGGCGCCGTTCCAGCATATCCAACAATCCTACGACGGGACGCTCGGGCGTTATGTCTTCGATTTCTACATCCATGTCGAGAACGACGACGACCGCGGCAAACCCAACATCACGGACCGTCAGCGCAACGAGATCAAAACCGATGCGAAGTCGCCGGAGTCGATGGTCGGCCAGGTGGGCGACGAAATGGTTGTCCGGTGGAAATTCCGCCTGCCGGAGGGGATGCAGACGACGAAGAATTTCTGCCACGTGCACCAGATCAAGGGCATCGACAACTCGGAAGGGACGGCCGATGTGGGCAATCCGCTCATCACCTTCACGGCCCGCACGCTCTCGAACGGCAAGCAGGAGCTGCAGGTGATCTACGTGGGCCCGACCTCCGCCGCTACGGGAAACGTCTATCTGGCGCGAGTTCCGCTGTCGGATTTTCTGGGACAGTGGGTCGAGGTCGAGGAGCGTCTGGTCTGCGGCATGGAGGGCAGTTACGAAGTGACGGTCAAACGGCTCTCCGACAGCAAGGAGCTGATCTCGGTCCCCCGTCAGACGCGGGCTGTCTGGCGTGAGGGCTCGACGGGAATGCGTCCCAAGTGGGGCATCTACCGCAGTTTCGGGGAGGAGGGATCGCTCAAGCCTCAGTTGCGGGACGAGATTCTGCGTTTTGCCGATTTTTCTGTCGAAAAGGTTGTCAGATAATTTTGGTTTAATTGGTTTTTTTACGACCTTTGCGCTGCAAACCGTAAATAAACTCTACCATGAACTATTCGCCCAATATCAAACAAGTGGAAACTGTTCTCAAATATATCAAGGAGCAACTCTACTCCGGGCGTCTTCAACCTGGAGAGCGTTTGCCGGCCGAACGCCGTCTGGCCGAGAAATTGGGGGTGGGACGTGCCCACGTTCGTGCGGCGTTCCAGAAACTCGAATTTTACGGTATTGTGCAGACCTTCCCGCAGAGCGGCACGGTCGTCGCCCAGGAGAAGATGCAGGTCCTGGAACGCATGATCACCGATGCCCTGCAGATCGAACAGTACGATTTCGCATCGTTGGTTTATGTGCGGGAGCTGCTCGAAATCGAGGCCGTAAAGCTCTGTGCCCGGAACCGGACGGTCGAGGACCTGGCGGTTATCGAGGAGGCCCTGAAGGAGTGCGAGGAGAAGTTCTATACCGATGAACGGGTTTCGAAGGACTTCGCCTACCATCAGGCTTTGGCCCGCGGGGCGCACAATCCGGTGATTGCGTCGCTGCTGCTTGTCATTACGCCCGATGTGTTGCGCTACTACCAGCGTTACCGGGTCTGCTCGGTGCCTTCGGACGAGGTTTGCTTCGAGCACCGGGAGTTGCTTCGCTATGTGCGCGAACAGGACGAGGAGGGAGCTGCCGAGATGTTGCGGCGACACCTGAAATCGCTGCGGGAGTTCGCCGCGACAAGCAACGACCAGAACCATTTTCTTGAGTAGCCGGGGTGCCAGGGTGCCGAGTAGCCGAGTAGTCGGGGAGTCGGGGAGTCGGGGAGCCGAGGAGCCGGGGAGCCGGGTGGTCGGGTGGTCGGGTGGCCGGGTGGCCGGGTGGTCGTGAACCCGGAAAACTGGAAAACTGGAAAACCGGAAGGCCAGGAGGTCGGGAAGTCGGGTAGCCGACGGGTTGGCGACCGGAAAACCGCGGCCGAAGAACGGAAAAAACGGAGTGTCTCGCAGGCAGAGACACTCCGTTTTTCGTAGGGACTGTTTTGAATCCGGACTTATGCTTCGGATTGCGTGCGGAGCCATGTTTCCAGCAGTTCGGGCATCTCCACCTCCGAGGAGTGGATCGATGCCAGCAACGCACGCCCTTGCGGCGTCAGCGAATAGAAGATCTGCCGCCGGTCCCGACAGCACATTTCACGCACGGCCAGCCCTTTCGATTCGACCGTGCGGAGGACCTTCGACATGTTCGAGGGGGTGAGACCGAGGGCTTCGCCCAACTCGCCGGGGCACATCCGCTCCCTTCCGGAGAGGGTGCACAACGTCATTCCTTCGTTCAGCGAGATGCCGTAATGCACCTCGAAATCGGCTTCGAAACGCATGACGGCCCGCTGCAGGTCGCGGATCTTGCAGAGTCTATCCATGTTGCTCGGCTTTGTAGACGGCCTGCCTGCCGCAGTGTTCCATACATTTGCCGCACTCGATGCAGAGTTCGGGGTCGATCTTCGGCAGCGAAAATCCCTCCTGCGAGATGGCCTCCACGGGACAAATCGCAATCAACGGGCAGCGGTGGTTCTGGGGGCAGCGTCCCGGATCGATCGTGAGTGCCATTACTTGCCGAGCATTACGTCGTCGATGGCCTTTTTGAGCATGGCTTTGGGCAGGGCTCCCTGTGCCATCTGCGGTTTGCCCTCCATCGGGATGAAGAGCAGCGTCGGGATCGAACGGATGCCGAATGCCGCAGCCAGTTCCTGCTCCTCCTCGGTATTGACCTTGTAGATGTAAATTTGGTCTCCGTATTCGGCGGCCAGCTCCTCCAGGACCGGGGCCAGTGCCTTGCAGGGTCCGCACCATGAGGCGTAGAAGTCGACCAGTGCGGGTTTGTCACCCAGGTATTTCCACTCCGTAGGATTCTTTTCGTAATCGGCCACCCGTTTCAGGAAGTCGGCCTTGGTCAATGCAATCGTGTTCATAGTCTCTGTTTTTTGTGTTTTTTCTACTTTTTTCTCTTTTCTTTTGTCGTTGTCGCGGGCGCATCCGGTCGTCACGACCGCAAGCATCCCGATCATCAGAAGCAGTTTTTTCATGTTTTTCGTGGTGTTATTGACCTTTCTGTCTGTTCCGTGACGTTGCTCTTTTTATTGCTGTCTCTTTCTCTCCATATTGCCGTCGGCGCGGAGTTCTCCCTTTTCAATCATCCATTCTCCCTATTCTTAATGGCTCGGTCTGTTTCCCGGTTTCCGTATCAATAACGATGCAAAGATGATAATTATTTTCCAATAAAACAAATTTCCATAGGAAAATATTTCTGTGATGTACAAAATCCCCTCATTTGAGGGGAGGTGCCGGAAATCCAGGGCGGGGCCGATCCCACGCGGGGAGCTTTCCGGATGCTCTGCGGGCCGGGCCAATTCGAGGTGAGACCGGAAATCCAGGGCGGGGCCGATCCCACGCAGGGACTTTTTCGGATGCTCCGTGGGCCGGGCCAATCCGAGGTGAGACCGGAAATCCAGGGCGAGACCGATCCCACGCGGGGAGTTTTTCGGAAGCTCCGCGGGCCGGGCCAATCCGGGGTGAGACCGGAAATCCAGGGCGAGGCCGATCCTACGCGGGAAACTTTTCGGAAGCTCCGGGGCCGGGCTAATCCGGGGTGAGACCGGAAATCCAGGGCGGGGCCGATCCCACGCGGGGAGCTTTTCGGATGCTCTGCGGGCCGGGCCAATCCGAGGTGAGACCGGAAATCCAGGGCGAGACCGATCCCACGCGGGAAACTTTTCGGAAGCCCCGCGGCCCCACCCCTGGCCGAGCCGGTTCCCGAAATGCCTATTCCAGGTAGATCAATACGTTTCCGCTGATCTGCTGGAGGGAAATTTCGCAGAGTTTCGTATTGTACTGCGCCGTGAGGATTCGCTCCTCGGCATCCAGCAGGCTCTTCTGCGCTTCGCGCATCTCGATGCCCGGGAGGTCGCCCAGACGGTAGCGCTCCATGGCGATTTCGTAATTCTCGCGGGCCGCCACGAGGTTGTCCTCCTCCAGCAGGATCACCTCCAGGTTGTTGCGGTAGGCCTGCCAGAAGTTCGACAGGTCGGCGCGCAGCGACAACTCCAACTGTTGGCGGGTCAGCTCCGCATTCTCGACATCGATCCGGGCATTGCGCTGTTCGCGTCGGCGGTTTCCGTCGAAGAGGGTGAATCCCACCGAGATGCCGGCATTCAACCCGAGGGTTCCGCGCGAGCGGTTGGTTCCCGTTCCGTAGTGGTTGTAGGCGTATCCGTATCCGGTCGAGAGGTTTACGTAGGGGTAGTTCCGGGCCCGGAGGATCTTCAGGTCGAGTTCCGCCACGGCGGTGTCGTGCCCGGCCATGAGCAGCGAGGCGTTGGTCGAAAGGGTGCGTTCGAGGAGTTCGTCCCAGTCGAGGGCATCGTTGACGCGGATCACCGAATCCTGGACGGCAATTCTCCGGTTGAGGTTTTCATGGGCCAGGAGTTCGTTGATGCGGATGCGCGAGGCGGTGACAACCTCCTGCTGGGACATGTACTGCGAGCTGTCGGCATTGAAGTCCACCCGGGCCTGCAGCAGGTCGAGGCGCGAGAAGTTTCCGACGCGGAAGCGCTCCTCGGAGATGCGCAGGCGCTCGCGCGAGAGCATCACCGCATTGCGGAAGTTCTGCAGCCGCAGGGTCTGCTGGAGGTAGTTGTAGTATTCGGCCGTGAGGCTGGCCATGAAGTCTTCGATGGTGATACGGGTCTTCAGGGCTCCCATCTGCTGCAGCTCCTTGAGCCGTTTGTAGTTGGTGCGGATGCGGAATCCGTCGAAGAGCGCCCAGTTTACGGTGACGCCCACACTGGCCGTCTGGTCGTAGACATTGGTTTCGGAGGTGTCGCTTCCGTCGCGGAGCGTCGTCGAGCGGGTGTTGTCCCACGTTCCGGTGTATCCGGCCGAGAGGTCCACGGTGGGCAGCATCCCGGCATTGGCGACCGTGGCGTTGTTGTCGCTGATGCGTTCGTCGTTGCGGACGATGCGCACGTCGTAGTTGCGTTCGAGTCCGATCTCCAGGCAGCGGCGCAGCGTCAGGGGTTCGTTTTCGGGGAAGTCCGGAGCATTTTTCGTCTCCAGCCCCGGGGTCTCCTGGGCCAGCGCGGCGCTCCAGACTGCCAACAGCCCGATTGTCAGAATGATGCGTTTCATGCCTTTTGCTTTTTCGATTTCTTGATCCGGTCGGTCGACACGTAACTGTAGATGGCCGGGACGATGTAGAGTGTCAGCAGCGTCGAGACCACCATGCCGCCCACGACGGCCACACCCATGGCGACACGTCCCGCGGCACCTTCTCCCGAGGCGACGGCCAGGGGCAACATGCCCAGGATGGTCGAGGCACTGGTCATCAGAATGGGGCGCAGACGCTGCTGGGCCGCCTCCTCGATGGCGAGGAGTTTGTTGATGCCGGCCTCCTGCTTCTGGTTGGCGAACTCGACGATCAGAATACCGTTCTTGGCCACCAGGCCGATGAGCATGATGATGCCGATCTGGCTGAAGATGTTCATGGTCTGGCCGGCGTTCCACATGAAGACCAGGGCTCCGGCGATGGCCAGCGGTACGGTGAGCATGATGACCAGCGGGTCCTTGAAGCTCTCGAACTGCGCCGCGAGGATCAGGTAGATGAGCACGATGGCCAAGATGAAGGCGAACATCAGGCTCGACGAACTCTCGCGGAACTCCTTCGAGTCGCCGGCCAGCGCCGTGCGGAAGTCGTCGCCGAGGGTCTCGGCGGCGATGCGGTCCATTTCGTCGAGTCCCTGGCCGATGGTGCAGCCCTGGGCCAGACCGGCGGAGACGGTGGCCGAGAGGAAGCGGTTGTAGTGGTAGAGCTGCGGCGGGGCGACGTTCTCCACGAGTGAAATGAGGTTGTCCAGCTGGATCATCTCGCCCTTGTCGCTGCGGACGTAGATCGAGCGCAGGTCGGAGGGTTTGTTGCGCTGCTGGCGGTTGATCTCGGCGAGGATCTCATACTGTTTTCCGTTCATGTAGAAGTAGCCGAGGCGCTGTCCGCTCAACCCGTACTGGAGGGTCTGTGCGATGTTGCGCGTCGAGACGCCCAGCAGGTTGGCCTTGTCGCGGTTGACCTCGATGCGCACTTCGGGCTTGCTGAACTTCAGGTCGACGTCGGCCATCTGAAACACGGGGCTTTCGTAGACCTTGCGCATGAATTCGGGCAGCACCTCCTGCAGGCGTTCGAGCGAGGTGGCCTGCAGCACGTACTGTACGGGCATGTTGCTGCGGCGTCCTCCGAAGGTGCTCTGCTGCTGGACGAAGGCCCGGGCCTTGGTCTTCGAGCGCACGGCGGCGGAGACTTGTTCGGCGATCTCCATCTGCGAGCGTTTGCGGGTGGCGATGTCCGTCAGGGAGACGCGGATGTTTCCCGAACCGCTCGACACGCGGCCCATGACCGATTCGGCCTCGGGGACGAGCGAATCGACCAGTCGGTTGATGTCTTCGGTGTAGTCGCGGATGTATTCGTAGGTGGCGCCCTCCGAACCGCGGGTGTTGATGGTGATCTGCGAACGGTCCTCCAGGGGAGCCATCTCGGCGGGGATCGAACTCCAGAGCCATCCGATGAGTGCGAGGGTCAGCGCCACGATCGGGAGTGCGAGCCAGCGGCGGCGGAGGAACGAGGCGAGCGTCGAGCTGTAGAAACGGTTGAGCCAGACGAAGAAGGGTTCGGTTTTGGTGTAGAACCAGTTTTTCTTCTCCTGGCGGACGAGGAGTTTGGTGGCCAGCATCGGGGTGATGGTCAGGGCGGCGAAGGTCGAGATGACGACGGCGCCGGAGATCACCATGCTGAACTCGCGGAAGAGGCGTCCGGTGGTACCCTCCATGAAGACGATCGGGAAGAAGACGGCGATGAGCGTCACGGAGGTGGAGATCACGGCGAAGAAGATCTCCTTGGCGCCGTCGATACCGGCTTCGAGGGGTGTCATGCCGCGTTCGATACGGATGTAGATGTTTTCGGTCATGACGATGGCGTCGTCGACGACCAGACCGACCGAGAGCACGACGGCGAGCATCGAGAGGACGTTGATCGAGAATCCCGCGGCATACATGATGAAGAACGTACCGATGAGCGAGACGGGGATCACGATGCAGGGGATGAGCGTCACGCGCCAGTTCCGGAGGAAGAGGAAGATGATGATGATCACCAGCACGAAGGCTTCGTAGACGGTCTGCTTCACCTCGTTGATCGAGGCGCGGATGAATCGCGTGTTGTCGAATCCGTAGGAGGTCACGACGTCGTCCGGGAGGTCCTTCTTCATGGTCTCCATGCGTTCGTAGACGGCGTCGGCGATCTCGATGTGGTTGGCGCCGGGCTGCGGGACGACGACGACGCCCACCATCGGGATACCGTTCATCTTCATGTAGCTGCGCGTGTCCTGCGGTCCGAGTTCGGCGCGTCCGACATCGCTCAGGCGGATGATGCGGTCGGCCTCCTCGCGGACCACCAGGTCGTTGAACTCCTGGGTGGTGTGCATGAGTCCCAGGGTGCGGATCGTCAGCTCGGTGGTGTTGCCCTCGATGCTGCCCGAGGGGAGCTCGACGTTTTCGCGGTCGAGGGCATCCTTGATGTCCGAAGGGGTGATGCCGTATCCGGCCATCTTCGCGGGGTCGAGCCACAGGCGCATCGAGTAGCGCTTCTCGCCCCAGATCTGCACGCCGCTGACGTCGCTGATGGTCTGCAGCTGCTCCTTGACCGTGAGGTCGGCGATCTCGCTCAGTTCGAGCAGCGAGCGCTTGTCGCTCTGGATGGTGACCATCAGGATCGGCGTGGCGTCGGCATCGGCTTTCGTCACGGTCGGGGGGTCGCAGTCACGGGGCAGGTAGCGCTGGGCGCGCGAGACCTTGTCGCGCACGTCGTTGGCGGCGGTTTCGAGGTCCACCGAGAGCTCGAACTCCACGGTGATACGGCTCTGTCCCTGCTGGCTGGTACTCGACAGCGAGCGGATGCCCGGGATACCGTTGATGTTCTGTTCGAGGGGTTCGGTGATCTGGTTTTCGATCACGTCGGCATTGGCCCCGGGGTAGGAGCACTGCACGGAGATGATCGGGTTGTCGACGCTCGGGTATTCGCGCACGCCGAGGGAGCTGTATCCGATGAAGCCGAACAGGAGGATAATGATCGTCATCACGGACGCCAGCACGGGTCTCCGGATACTGAGTTCGGAAATGTTCATGCGGCGGAAGTTTTAGTCGATGTGGTCGAGGGTGACGGTCAGTCCTTCGCGCAGCTGGAGTGTTCCGGAGGTGAGGAGCGTATCTCCGACGCTGAGACCGTTGATGATCTGAATGCTCGATTCGGTGCGGAGTCCGGTGGTGACTTCGACGGCATGTGCCTTTCCGTTGCGGTAGAGGAATACCTTGTCGATGCCCATTTCGGGGACGATGGCTTCGGTGGGCACGGCGATGGCGTCGGGGATCTCGTGCATCCGGATCTGGACCGTGGCGAAGCGTCCGGGCATGAGGCGTCCCCGGGCATTCGGGTAGCGGGCGCGGACGGCGAGCGTGCGGGTTGTGACGTCGACCTGTGTCTCAGTGGCGTAGACTTCGGCCTCGAAGCGCTCCTGGCGGCCCTCGATGGTGAACGAGAGGTTTGTTCCGGGGCGGATCTGGCTGGCGTAGCGTTCCGGGACGAAGAAGTCGATCTTCAGGGGGGATATTTTCGTGAGTTTGGCCACCACGACCGACGGCGAGGCGTAGGCTCCTTCGCTGACGTTGCGCAGACCGATGATTCCGTCGAACGGCGCGCGGAGTTCCGTCAGTGCGATGTTGGACTTCACGATGTCGATATCGGCGTTGAGCATGGCCAGTTCGGTGCGGGCCTGTTCGAAGGCCTCCTGGCTCACGGCATCCTTTTCGAGCAGGGCGCTCTGGCGGTAGACGCGGTCTTCGGCGAGTTTGAGCTGGGCTTCGTAGCGCGAGAGCTGGGCCAGCAGGGGTTTGTCGTTCACTTTGGCCAGCAGTTCTCCCTTGCGGACGGCGGCACCTTCCTGGAAGTTGATGGCGACGATCTTTCCGGAGGTTTCGAACGAGAGGTCGACCTCCTCGTCGGGCAGGAGGTTGCCGACGGTGGTGATTCCGTCGGTGAGGGACTGCGGGCGGATGATTACGCCGTTGACGTTGAGGATGCTTTTCGAGCGGGGAGAGGCTGTCCGGGTGACCTCCTCTTCATTTGTCGAACGGTTGGCATAGTAGTTATAGATTCCCAGTGCCGCACAGAATACCGCCAGAATAATGGCCGTAATGATCCATTTCTTCTTTTTGTTCATGGTCGAGAGAGAACTTTGGAATTGGAGATTGATGACAAAGATACGATTTTGTGCCGGAAAACCGAATAAAGTTTTCTGTTTTTATTCGTCCGGAGGGCGATTCCGGTGAGAAATAGACAAAAACAGGTATTTTTTCCTATCTTTGTCATCAAGGTCCGAACGTCCGGAAACTTTTGCCGTCGAAATGTGCCAGTGATCATACTTTTTATAAAATAACCCTGAAAAACCGATGAAACTACGAACCCTTTCCACTTTTGTGCTGCTGTTGGCCGGGGGGCTGGCCTCTGCCCGGGGCGATGCCCGCAGTGAGGCCTGGCGCGATGCGCAGGTCAATGCGATCAACCGTCTTCCGATGCACGCCTCGTTCTTCGCCTACGAAAATGCGGAGCTGGCCCGTCGGGGCGACAAGTGCGCTTCGGAACGTTATCTGTCGCTCAACGGCGACTGGCGCTTCTCCTGGGTGAAGGATGCCGACGAGCGTCCGACGGATTTCTACCGCACGGACTACAACGACGGACATTGGGCGACGATGCCTGTTCCGGGGCTCTGGGAGGTGAACGGCTACGGCGACCCGCTCTACGTGAATATCGGATATGCGTGGCGCGAGCAGTTTTCGAACAATCCGCCCGAGGTGCCCGTGGAGAACAACCACGTGGGCTCCTACCGCCGGGAGATCGAAATCCCCGATTCGTGGAAGGGTCGTCAGATCATTGCGCACTTCGGGTCGGTGACGTCGAACCTCTCGCTGTGGGTAAACGGTTCGTTCGTGGGCTACAGCGAGGACAGCAAACTCGAAGCCGAATTCGACATCACGCGCTACGTCCGGCCGGGTCGCAACCTCCTTGCGTTCCAGGTTTTCCGCTGGTGCGACGGCTCGTATCTCGAAGATCAGGATTTCTGGCGTCTGAGCGGTGTGGGGCGCGACTGCTACCTCTATTCGCGGGACCGGAAACATGTCGAGGATGTGCGTTATACGGCCTCGCTGGAGGATGATTTCTCGCGCGGGGTGCTGAATGCCGATCTGGCGTTTTCGGCGGCGGCCAGGGGTGGCGAGGTCGTTCTTACGCTCACGGACCCCGACGGCCGTGTCGTGGCGGAACAGACCCGGAAAATCGCTTCGGCCCGGGAACGGATGACGCTGGAGGTGGAGTCGCCGCGGCTGTGGTCGGCCGAGACCCCTGCACTCTACCGCCTGGGAGTTTCGCTGTGGGCGGCGGGGCGTGAAGTCGAGGCGGTCGATCTGGGTGTGGGTTTCCGCAACGTGGAGATCCGCGACGGACAGCTGCTGGTCAACGGCCGGCCGGTGCTGATCAAGGGCGTCAACCGCCACGAAATGGATCCCGACAACGGCTACTACGTCACCGAGGAGCGGATGCTGCAGGATATCCGGCTGATGAAGCAGGCCAACGTGAATGCCGTGCGGACGTGCCATTATCCCGATGCCGGTCGCTGGTACGAGCTCTGCGACGAATACGGTTTCTACGTCGTGGCGGAGGCCAATATCGAGTCGCACGGCATGGGCTACGAGGAACAGACCCTGGCGCGCAACCCGCTCTTCCGCGAAGCGCATCTGGAGCGGAACCGCCGCAATGTGGTTCGGAATTTCAACCATCCGTCGGTGATCGTCTGGTCGCTGGGCAACGAGGCCGGTGACGGGGAGAACTTCACGGCCTGCTACGAGTGGATCAAGTCGTTCGATCCGTCGCGTCCGGTACAGTACGAACGGGCCCTGGGCGGCGACAATACGGACATCATGTGCCCGATGTACTGGGGTTACGAACGCTGCGAGAAGTATGCCGCGAACAATCCGCGCAAACCGTTGATCCAGTGTGAGTATGCCCATGCGATGGGGAATTCCGAGGGCGGGTTCCGGGAGTATTGGGACCTGATCCGCAAATATCCGTCGTATCAGGGCGGTTTCATCTGGGACTTCGTGGACCAGTCGCTGCGCGTGAAGCGCAACGGACGCTGGATCTACGCCTACGGCGGGGATTTCAACCCTTACGACGCCAGCGACAACAACTTCTGCGACAACGGCCTGATCTCGCCCGACCGGCGCCCGAACCCCCACTACGACGAGGTGGCCTTCCAGCACCAGTCGATCTGGACGCGGGGCGTGGATCTGCCCGCGGGCCGTGTTGCCGTGTATAACGAAAACTTCTTCCGCGACCTGTCGAACTGTTCGCTGACGTGGACGCTGCTGGCCGACGGACGGGCCGTGCAGTCGGGGGTAATAGACCGCCTCGACGTGGCTCCGCAGCAGGAGCGGGAGTATACGCTGCCGCTGGAGCTCTCCGGACTGGAGGGTGAGCTGCTGCTGAACGTGGAGTACCGCCTCAAGCGTGCCGAACCGGCCCTTCCGGCGGGCTTCCGCATCGCCCGGGCGCAGCTGGCGATTGCCGACTGGCAGTTCGAGCCGCTGACCCCGGCAAACCGGGCCGTGGACCGCTTCACGCAGCCCGTCGTGACGCTTTCGGATGCCGACCGCAACTACCTGCGGATCTCGTCGTCGGAGTTTTCGATCGATTTCCGGCGTCGGGACGGCCTGATGACCCGCTATGAGGTCGGGGGTGTGCCGTATCTGGAGCCGGGGGCGGTGCTGCGCCCGAACTTCTGGCGCGCTCCGACGGACAACGATTTCGGAGCCGGACTGCATCGGAAATATGCGGCGATCCGCAACCCGGAGTTGCGCTTGACCGCACTGGAGTATGAATTGAAGGATGGAATTGCCTGTGTCCGTGCGCAGTATGACTTCCCGGCCTATGCCGCGACGCTGACGGTGAACTATGCGATCAACAACGTCGGGGAGGTCACCGTGGAGCAATCCGTGGCGGTGAAGGGTGAGGCTGCGGACAAGTCGCTGCCGCGTCTCTTCCGTTTCGGGATGCTGATGGCCCTGCCGGGGGACTTCGACCGCATCGACTACTACGGCCGCGGTCCTGTGGAGAACTATGCGGACCGGAAATCCTCGGCTTTCCTCGGGGTGTACGGACAGACGGTCGACGAACAGCCCTATCCCTACATCCGCCCGCAGGAGACCGGCACGAAGAGCGACCTGCGCTGGTGGCAGCAGAGCCGTCCGGGCGGTTGGGGGCTGCGGATCACCTCGGATGCCCCGTTCTCCGCTTCGGCGCTGCACTATTCCCCCGAGTCGCTGAGCTGCGGGGCCGAGAAGGAGCAGCTCCATTTCCCGGAGATCGAACCCGACACGTGCGTATGGCTCTGCATCGACGGCGTACAGATGGGGCTCGGGTGCGTGGATTCGTGGAGCGCCCTGCCGCGGAGGGAGTACCGCATCCCCTATGAGGATCTGACGTTCCGCTTCCGGCTTGCTCCGGCGCGTCTGTTGCGTTGAGGCTGGCGGCGTTCGTCCGGACGGTTGCGTTGAGGCTGGCGGAGCCCGTCCGGACGGTTGCGGCCCGCAATTTGCAGGCGGGGTGTTTGTAACCAAAACACATCCGCCTATGAAAGAGAAGGAAAAATGCTCGCCATGTGAGGCGAATTTCGAACGCAACATTCACCATCTGGTCAAGGAGGGCGAAACCCCGACCTCGAAACAGCATCATGACAAGAAACAGGAGGTGAAGGCGGCTTTCGAGGAGTCGAAGCCCAAGAAATAGCGCTCCGCCGCTCCGGAATCCTGTCTGACAGGACGTTGAAAAGAATGGCCCTTGCTGTCGTTTGCAGCAAGGGCCATTCTTTGGTGAGATTCCCTTCCGGGTTATTGCCGGCTCTTGTAAGCTTCGACGCCTTTTCGGAGGAAATCGACGAAAGCCTGGACGTCGAGATCATAACCGCGGGGTTCGACGAGCGGCTGCCCGTCGGCACCCTGCAGGACATAATAGGGCTGTGCATTGACGCCGTAGGTCTTCAGCGCATAGTAGGAGTTGATCTTCCCGAGGCTTTTCAAGACTTTTCCGGTCTCGGTAGTGACCCACTCGCTCTCGGGGAGGACCTTCTTGTCATCCGAGTAGAGGGCGCAGATCACGTAGTCGTTGCGCAGGATTTCGAGCACCTGCGGGTCGGACCAGACACGAGCCTCCATTTCGCGGCAGTTGACGCATCCGTGGCCCGTGAAGTCGATGAAGATGGGCTTCCCGACTTGGGCGGCATACGCTTCAGCCTCTTCGAGGTCGAAGAACCCTTCGAGCCCGTGCGGGAGGTGGAGGAAATCGCTGTATTTCGGTTTGCCGACGGTGGCGTCCGA
Source organism: uncultured Alistipes sp. (assembly GCA_944321755.1). Classification (GTDB taxonomy): domain Bacteria; phylum Bacteroidota; class Bacteroidia; order Bacteroidales; family Rikenellaceae; genus Alistipes. The sequence goes on along the minus strand of CALUMM010000044.1, from coordinate 3,928 downwards.
TGTGGCGGCAGGAGCGGCTGCGGCGGTATTGGCCCCGAGAACGAAGTCCTGGGTCGTGAGGGGAGGGAGGTATCCCGAAAGACCCTTCAACGGGGCGCCCCACATGCCGGGAATCAGGTAGACGACGAACGACAGCACGATGATGGCCAGCGCGAGGCGTCCTACGCCGAGGTGTTTCACTTCGTCATCGTGTGCGAAGCGGATCTTCCCGAGCAGGTAGAGTCCCAGCAGCGAGAAGACGACGATCCAGACGGCGAGATAGACTTCCCGGTCGAGGATCCCCCAGTGGTAGGTCTGGTCGGCTACGGAGAGGAACTTCATGCCGAGTGCGACCTCGATGAATCCGAGGACGACCTTTACGGAGTTCAACCATCCGCCGCTCTTGGGCATCTTCTTCAGCACCGAGGGGAAGAGCGCGAAGAGGGTGAACGGGAGGGCGAAGGCCACGGAGAAGGCGAGCATGGTGAGGATCGGGGTCCAGAACTCTCCGGAGGTGGACTTGATGAGCACCGACCCGACGATGGGCCCCGTGCAGGAGAACGAGACGAGGACAAGGGTCAGGGCCAGGAAGAAGATACCTCCGAGCCCCTTGGTGTCGGCTTTCGCATCGGTTTTGTTGACCATCCACGAGGGCATGGTGATCTCGAAGGCCCCGAAGAAGGAGGCGGCGAAGACCATGAAGACGAGGAAGAAGAGGATGTTCGGCAACCAGTGCGTGGCGAGCCAGTTGAAGATGTCGGCCGTCACGGCGTCGCCGCCGACGATGCGCGTGATAAGGATGATGGCGGCGATGGGCACCGTGTAGAGCAGCACGATGAACAGGCCGTACAACGAAGCGCGGAGGCGCCCCATGGCTGCGCCGCCCTCGCCCTTGAGGAAGTACGAGACGGTCATCGGCACCATCGGGAAGACGCACGGCGTCAGCAGGGCGGCGAATCCCCAGAGGATCGCCTCGATAATCAGTCCCCAGAGCGATCCGCTTCCTGCGGCGTCTTTCGTTGCGGGGACCGATTCGGGAGCCGGGGCGACTTCGGCGGCGGGAGTCGTCGATGCGTTTGCGGCAGCGGGCACGGAGATCGTCAGTTCGAGGTCCTCGGGCGGCATACAGCTCGTGTCGTCGCAGATCATCCATTCGAGGGTTGCCTTCACGGCCGCTTCGGGCTTTGTCAGACGGACCTTTTGGGCGAACTGCGCCTTGCCTTCGTAGGTGCCGATCTCCATCTGGAACATCTCGTCGAAGTAACGGTGGGGAGTCGTCAGCGGCTCGACCTCGCCTTCGAACTCGATCCCCTCCACCGGAGCGAAGGTAATGGTCGTGGCATTCGGACCTCCGTTTTCATAGGGGCCCATGTCGTACATGTGATAACCCGAGGGGATTTCCGCTTCGAGGACGATGCGGTATTCGTCGTTTTCGAGCGGCTCGGCGGTGCCGGTCCAGGAGACCTGCTGCCCGAAGGCCGTTGCGGCGATCAGGATCGCCAGAACCGACAGGAGATTGCGAATTTGTTTCTGCATGTTCGTGAGGCTTTATATTTGCGCAAATATACGGTTTTTTACGGATAAATTGTTATATTCGCACGATGATTTGCATCTCGCTTATAATCCCGACCCATAATCGCGCCGAGCCGCTTCTGGCAGCTCTGGAATCGGTGGCCCGGCAGGACCTTCCGGCGCAGGAGTGGGAGTGTGTGGTGGTGAACAACAACTCGGCGGACGATACCGAATCGCGTTTTGCGGCGTTTGCCGCGGAGCACGCGGGGCTTCATTTCCGCATGGTCTTCGAGTCGAACCCGGGACTCTCGCACGCCCGCAACCGGGGCCTTCGGGAGACCACGACGCCGCTGGTGGCGTTCATCGACGACGACGAACGCATCAATCCCGGATTTCTGCGGGCCTACGCCGCCTTCTTCGATGCGCACCCCGACGCCGTGGTGGCCGGGGGACGGATCATCGCCGAGTATCCCGCGGGACGCCCGGTGTGGATGTCGCACTACACCGAACGGCCCATCGCCAATCCGATGGATTTCGGCCCGGAGGTGCGTCCGTTTCCTGCGGGACGGATCCCGGGGGGCGGGAACATGGCTTTCCGCCGCTCGGTCGTGGCGAAGTACGGGGATTTCGACCCGGCGCTGGGGCGTGTGAACGGCAAGCTGACCGGCGGTGAGGAGTCCGACTTCTTCCAACGCCTGCAACGGGGCGGCGAGACGCTCTGGTATGTTCCCGACGCCGTAATGTGGCATATCATCCCGCCGCAGAAACTCACGCTCGATTATTTCCGGCGCCTGAGCCGGAACGTCGGGGCGAGCCAGCGCCTCCGGGCGCAGCGGGACCGCCGCCTGCCGAAGGCCCTTGCCGCCGAGATCGCCAAATGGGCGGCAACGCTGCTGCTGGCTCTGGGATACCTGCTTCGCCTCTCGCCCCGCAAGGCGCTCTGGCTGTTGCGCCTGCGCTGCGGGATCTCCCGAGGCCTTTTCGGCGGAGGGAAACGCGAGGCATAACCCCTCCCCGCGAGCCGCCGACCCTCCCATACACCCTTCTACCCCCCCCCGACTGTGACAAAAAAACGGACCCGCAAAGGTCCGTTTTCTCATTTTCAGGCGCTTCTGTCGCCGGTCAGAAGAGGTACTTTTCGTGTTTGACCTTGCTGACCAGCCGGTGAATATCCTCCCAGGCCTCTTCGCCGAAGGTCGTGCCCACGACTTCGATCACCTTGCCGGCCGTGATGGCGCCGATGGTCCCGCACTGGCGCAGGGTCAGGCCGTCGCAGAGCCCTGCCATGAAGCCTGCAGCGTAGAAGTCCCCCGCACCGGTCGTATCGACGCGCTTTGCCGCGGCCATGATGCCAACGTGTACAACCTCGTCGCCCCGCTTGATCATCGCACCCTTGGTGCCGATCTTCACAACGGCCAGCTCGCACATCTCCGAGATGGCCTGCAGGGCATTCAGCGGTTCGGCCTCGCAGGCGAAGGTCTTGGCCTCGTCCTCGTTGGCGAAGACGATATCGACATGCTCGCGGACCAGCCCGCGAAGGAATTCGAGATTCTCGGCCACGATGTTGAAGCTGGCCAGGTCGATGGCGACCTTCAGTCCGCACTCCTTGGCCGTGCGGGCGGCCTTGAGGATCAGGTCGTGGTTCTGGACCAGGTACCCCTCCACGTAGAGGCAGTCGTACCCGTCGAAGATCGTCGGCTCGATCTCCTCGGCCGCCAGCTCCAGGGCGGCGCCGAGGTGGGTGACCATCGTTCGCTCGCCGTCGGCGGAGATCAGCGACACGCATTTCCCCGAACGCTCCTTGCCGCGGAAGATGATCGGTTCGATCCCGAGGTTGTCCAGCGCCTGCACGAAGAAGTCGCCCGTGGTGTCGGGCCCGACCTTGCCGATGAATCCCACGCTGCAGCCCAGTTGCGCCATGGCGCGGATCGTATTTCCGGCCGAGCCTCCGAGCGAGAGCGAGTAGGGGAGTCCGGCGACCGATTTCGAGATCTCGGTCTGGAGCCGGGTATCCACGAGGCTCATGGAGCCTTTCGCCAATTTGAACCTCCCCAGTACGGAGTCGGTTTTCAGATTGACCAGCATGTCCGTGAGGGCATTGCCGATTCCGATGACGCGCTTGATGCGTCGATGTTCGGGTTTGTCGTTGAAATTCATGCGTTTATTCTGCAAGGTCGCCGTGTGGCGGCCGGGGTTACATCGAGAGTATTTTCACCAGCTCCAACGCGGCGCGGTCGATGCCCTTGTCGTGCTTGACGGCCTTGGTGAAGGGTACGTAGACGATTTTTCCGTTCATCGTGCCGATCATGACGTTGCGCTGTCCGTCGAGGAGCGCCTCGATGGCGGCCTCACCCATGCGCGAGGCGAGGATCCGGTCGAAAGCCGTCGGGGATCCGCCGCGCTGGATGTGTCCGAGGATCGTCACCCGGGCGTCGTA
>CALUMM010000043.1 GCA_944321755.1 uncultured Alistipes sp. | reverse complement strand
AAGGGTGAAAAGGCGGGGTAAGAGCCCACCGCGGAGGCAGTGATGTCATCCGGCCGTACGTCCCGTGGGTTGCAAGACCATGTATACCGGCAATGAAGGGTTGCTCGTCCGATGCCGGGGGGTAGGTTGCTGGAGGCGGCAGGTGACTGCCGTCGTAGATAAATGACAGAGGCCCGGGGTTCGCTCCGGGAACAGAACCCGGCTTACAGGACCTGCAAGCACAAAAGGGGAGATCTTCGTTGGAAGTCTCCCCTTTTCCGTTTTTACCGCGCCCGGAAACGGTCATGCGCATCCGGCATCCTGTCCCTCCCCTGGAACCGCTCCCCTACATCAGCCCCATGCGCTTGCGGGCAAAGGGCATGACCCATGCCGGGGACTGCTGCTTCGACAACAGGTCGCGCATCTGATCCATGTGGGGTTCCGCATGACGGAAGTAGGCCTTCAGCCCCTCGCAGAGCGAGTTCTTGCGGCAACCGTCCGAACCCGTCTCGAAGCGGTGCTTCGGGCATTCACCCCGGCACGCAAAGTAGTATTTGCACCGCAAACACTCCGCAGGCAGCGCATTGCGCTTCGCCAGCCCGAAGTCGCGGCGCTTCTTCGAACGGTAGATCTCCGCCAGCGTCGTCTCGCGGATGTTGCCCAGCAGGTACTCCGGATAAACGAAGTGGTCGCACGAATAGACATCGCCGTTGTGCTCGACGACCAGTGCGTCGCCGCACGTCTCGCCCATCGAACAGACCCCCGGCTGCACCCCGCACCACTGCGCCAGCGTGGCATCGAACATCTGCACGAAGGTCCGGCCCACGTCGCTCACGACCCATTCGTCGAAAATGTCACACAAAAATTTCCCGTAACCCGCGGCCGTGACCGACCATTCGGCCAGCCGCGCCCCCTCGCGCTCGGGCGAGACGATCAGCGGACGGTGGAAACCCTCCACGTCGACCACATGCTCCACGGCCGGCAGGAACTGCATGTAACGGCTGTGCACCTCATCCCGGAAGAAGCGGTAGATCTCCCCGCCGCGCCCCTCGCAGCGGCGGTTCACGACACTCAGCGTGTTGTACTCCACGCCGCCGTGCCGGAACATCGAAATCGTCTGCATCACCCGCTCGAAGGTCGGCCGACCGCCCTTCGTTACGCGGAACGAATCGTGGATATCCTGCGGGCCGTCGAGCGAGATCCCCACCAGGAAATTATTCCCTGCAAAGAGGTCGCACCACGCCTCATCGACCAGCGTGCCGTTGGTCTGCAGCGTATTCTCGATGCGTTTGCCGTCGGCATACTTTTCCTGAAGGGCCATTGCCTTCCGGTAGAAATCAATTCCCAGCAGCAGCGGCTCGCCGCCATGCCAGCAGAACTGAACCGTATCCACCTGGTTGGCCTCGATGTATTGCCGGATGTAGAGTTCCAGCAGCTCGTCGCTCATCACCGCCTGCCGGCCGCCGTACTGGACGGCCTTGTCCAGATAGTAGCAATAGTGGCAGTCGAGGTTGCAGGTCGAACCCGCCGGTTTGAGCATCGTCGTGAAGGCAACCGGCCCCACCTGCTTCTCGGCATCCCGGAAGGTGAAAATATCCTTGTTCTTCATCGCTGGATCTCCTTTACGAAATGATTCGGGATTTTTTCGGATTTATTTCGACAAAGATAGTGAAAAATAAAACCTCCGGCCCCATAAAAAACACTATCTTTATCACACGAAACCACTCTCCACACGATGAACCTGCGAAAAACGGCTGTTTTGGGCGTCTGGGGGCTGCTCTTCGTCTCGGGAATCAAGGCCCAGTCGGGAGGCGTCCGCTTCCGCGTGGCTGACCGCGTCACACGCGAGGCGGTCATCGGGGCCGTCGCCGAACTGCGCAGCCGCACCGATTCACTCGCCGCACCGCTCTACACCGCCTCGGGAACAAACGGAAAGGGGGAGTTTCAACGGGTCCCGGCAGGCAGCTACAGGCTGACCCTCACATCATTGGGATACGACTCGCTGCGCCGCGACCTGAAGGTCGGAGAGACCCTCGTCACGCTCGATTCGCTGTGGCTGACGCCCCGCGCCGAAGCCATCGACGACGTGGTGATCGAAACCCCCGCCCTGCGCTCCTCGGTCCACGGAGACACGCTCTCCTACCACGCCGCCGCCTACAAGGTCGCATTCGGAACCGATGCCGGGACGCTCCTCTCGAAGATGCCCGGTCTGGAGATCGACGACAGCGGAATCGCCGCCCAGGGACGATCCATCCAGCGGGTCTATGTCGACGGACGCGAATTCTTCGGAAACGACGTCATGTCGGCCGTGCGCAACATCCCCGCCGACATGATCGAGAGCATCGAAATCTACAACTCCCAGGGCGACCAGGCGGAATTCACGGGGGTGGATACCGGCGAAGGGTTCACCGCCCTGAACATCGTCACACGACCCGACAAGCGCCGCGGGGCCTTCGGCCGCATCTACGGCGCCTACGGAATCCCCGACAAGTACATCGGCGGCGGAAATGCCAACATCTTCGACAACGACCGCCGCATCACCATTATCGGCCTGGCGAACAACGTCAGCCGCCAGAACTTCTCCTTCGAGGATATCCTCGGGACCACCGAAGAGACGAACGGCGCCGCCGCAAACAAGAACTTCATGGTCAAACCCCTGGCCGGAATCTCCACGGTCCAGGCCGTAGGCGTCAACTACAGCGACGACTGGGGTGCAAAAGCCAAAATCACGGCCAGCTACTTCTTCAACCGCACCAACAACCACAACCTCAGCCAGACCGAAAAGCAGAGCTTCACGTCGACCGACAAACTGGTCCTCTACGACGATGAAAACTCGTCGCAGGCCCTGAACCTCAACCACCGGTTCAATTCGCGCATCGACTACAAGATAAACCCGGCCCATTCGCTGATGATGCGCACGTCGTTCAGCTTCCAGGACAACGACAACCAGAGCGAACTCCTCAGCCGGACGGACAACCGGTTCTCCGAAGAGGACATCCGCTTCGTCTACCGCCGCCACAACTTCAGCGACAACGACAGCCGGGGATTCAACCTCTCGAACCAGCTGACCTACCGCTACCGCCTGCCGGGCAAGATGTCGCAGAATCTCTCCTTCGGAGTCGGTGGCAGCTACCGCGGGAACGAACAGTTGAACCGGCCCCGGCAGTACACCTTCCGGGACCCGGACGACACGGCGTGCGATACGACCCGCTACTCCTCGCGCAACATCACACGCACGGACCGCGACCAGCCCAGTTACCAGGTCTACGGATCGGTCAACTACTCGCGGCTGGTGGCCAAACACGTGCGCGTGAATCTCGAATACCGCTGCACGTATGCCGCCAACAGCGTCGATCGCAACACCTACGTGCTGACCGCCGAGAACACCTTCCCCGCAGAGCGCAATCCCAAACAGTCCTCCGAATACGACTATTCGTACCTGACCCACCGCGTGGGGGCGACCGGACAGTACCGATTCCGGAATACCAAGGTCGCCGCAACGCTCTACTACCAGCACGCCGGATTCTCGGGAGACTATGCCTTCCCCTATCCGGCCCGAACCGAAGCGGCGTTCGACAACCTGACCTACAACACCGTGGCGGAGATTGCCGTCAATCGGAACAATACGCTGAAATTCAATGCTTCGGGGCGCACGTCGAATCCCCGGGCTACCGACCTGCAGAACATCGTCAACACGACGAACCGGCAGAACGTCGTCGCCGGAAACCCGGACCTCGTACCCGTCTACACCCACCGTTTTTCGGGGCAGTATATCCGCACCAACCCCGAACGGGGCCGGACCTTCACCCTCTCGGCGGAGTTCGCCGCCAGCCCCAACACCGTTGCCGATTCATTGGTGATCGACACGCCGGACTTCGTCATCGACGACGAGGGAACCCTGCTGGGCGAAGGCAACCAGTTCGTGCGTCCAGTCAACCTCGCGGGCTACCGCAACCTCCGGGCCCAGATCAACTATGGATTTCCGGTGCGCTGGCTGCGCTCGAACCTCAACCTCCGGGCCGGAATCTCCACGGGACGCCTGCCCAGCATCATCAACGGCGTGCAGAACCAACTCATAAACAACGCCTACAACCTCGGGGCCGTGCTCGGGAGCAACATCTCCGAGGCGGTCGATTTCCGCTTCAGCTACACCGGAAGCTATCAGGAGAGCCGCAGCTCCTCGCAGGTGCGGTCGATCGACAACACCTATTTCAGCCAGCAGGCACGGGCCGAAACGACCTTCGTGATCCACAACCGGTTCGTCATCCGCGCCAACGCCGACTACAACAACTACCGCGGGATCACCGATCCGTTCCTCGAAGAGCGGTTGATCTGCAACGTCCTGCTGGGCGTGAAGCTCTTCCGCAACCGGCTTGGGGAGATCAGCGTCGGGGTCAACGACCTGCTCGACCAGAACAGCACCACGTTCCAGCGTTCCGTGACGGGCACGACGCTGCGTTACGTCACGAACCTTGCCGTAGGGCGCTACGTCGCCTTCCAGCTCACCTACAACCTTCGGATCTACAAGCGGACCGGAATCCCGGGGCTCACAACCCCCTGACCGGAAACCGGCCCGCACTCTTCGCCCGATCCTTTGCCTGCTTTTTTCCGGATCATGGGCATGTCCCCCTCGGAATACCGCAAACGCGAAAAAGCATACGTAGCATCCTGAACTTGACACAGAAACGGATGTCATCCGGAGGGGTGGCATCCGTCCCGTACACAGACCGGTCGCCCAACCGCCGATATACCAGCCGATCCTCTCGCAATCGGACCGGGAAACAATGACGGACTCCGACTTGTCAGGATTCAAGCGGCTTGACGTCATCCCGTCCGCGTAGTGGAAATCGGCGACGTTTTCGGCCCGGCGCGTGGGAACAATGTCGTTTGCCGCCTTGGAACCCGTCGCCCCACCCCGAATCCTAACGAGACTCTACCCCAATCTCCGCCAGCGGGCCGGGGAACTCCCCGACTTCTCGGTAAAAACCTTCGTAAAATAACTCAAGGAGAGGAATCCCGAAGCTTCGGAGATCTCGCCGACAGTCCGGTCGGGAAAATCGGTCAGCAACCGCTTCGCGTATTCCAGCCGCAATCCCGTCACCCAGTCCCGGAATGACATCCGGTATGTCGACTTGATATAACCCGAAAGGTAGGTGCGATTGGTATTGAGCAGTTCGGAAAGATCCTGAATCGTAAGCCCCGGTCGGACATAACCGTTCGTTTCGATCCAGGCCGCCAGTTTTTTCGGCATGTCGCCATATCCGGAAACTGCGATCTCCGGAACCGCCTCTTCCGAGAATGAATCCGGAGTCTCCATTTCCGATTCCAACACCTCTTCCACCTGTTCATAGAACAACAGGTAGTTCATGTAGGAGCAGTAAAGATAGATGTAGAACGGAACGGACGAGAGAATCCACACATAGATATATTTGTCCGGCAGGAAGGTCAACAGACCGCATCCCACACCGAACACGACGGCCCAATAGGTAAAGATGGAGAGCCAGCGGATATATGCGGAGATATTATCCGACTGAGTGTCATCGAAAATGCGCACGGCACGGCGATAGGCCGAAAGGAGTCGTCCGGCCAGATGAATCCCATATGCCACCAGCCAGGCCGCCATGACGATCAATCCCGTTTGTTGTCCCAGACCGTCCGGAAGCCACAGCAGAATAACGCCCGAAAGGATCGTAAACAACAGCCACTGGCAAATATGCCACACAAAACGACGGCGGGTGAGATAAAACCGGTCGAGCAGCGTAATCAGTGCGGAACTGAAAAGCCAGTAACAAAGAAAATAGGTCGACAGGTTCATCAAAATGGCCGCATTGATATGGACAAAACGGATTTCGAAGAAAAAATGGACGGAATAGTTAGCGGCAAGGAGCAGAAGAGCGGATCCCATAATCCGTCGGGAGCGGAGATAGTTTTTGAAAATCGCCTTGTCGGGGGTTCTGGCCAGGATAAAATAGATGCCGAAGAAGAGCATTAATGACAGAGCCATACAAAGCGAATATCCATATATCAAATGATTCATGTCTTCCTGAACGGTGGCCTTTGAGGGATAAAATTACATAAAAAATCAATGACAGGACCATTGGTTGGGCCGATTGTCCGCCGGATCCGTAAAACATGGATAATATTTCCTCTTTTCAGTAAAGAATTTCGCAGCCGACCGAACACGGCAGTACGAGACTTCAGCACTCCGACGAAACATTGCCGGGTCGATTTCACAAGAAACAGAAATACGAAGAAGTAAAAAATCCGGAAAATTCCGTTCAAGATCCAACCTCTCCAATTAAGGACGCCGAGTTTTGGCGGAAGCTTTTCGTATTTTTGCAGAAACGTTTAATTTTATGCATCTCTTGACAAATAATACGGCGACGCTGCTGCGCCGTTACCTGTGGCTCCTGGAGACGATCTATTCCGCGGGAAGGATCACGCTGGAGGAAATCCGCCGCCGCTGGCTCCGGAACGAATGGTCGGGCGGAGAGGAACTGCCGCGAAAGACCTTCGAGAATCACCGGAAAGCCGTCGAAACGCTCTTCGATGTCAATATCGCCTGCGACCGCCGGACGAACGAATACTTTATCGAATACGGCGATGACCTCGAACGGGACGATCTGCGACGCTGGTTGTTGGAAACCTTCGCTGTAAACGATCTCTTGGTAAATAGTAAACGCCTGCGCCGACGGATCGCATTGGAACCGATCCCTTCGGGCTACACCTACCTGACGACCGTCCTCCGGGCGATGGAAGAGAACCGATGCCTGGAAATCATCTATCGTCATACCTACGATGAAAAGCGGGAAAAGCACTACGAGGTTGAACCTTACGGGTTGAAGGCCTTTCGACGGCGCTGGTATCTGATCGCCGAAAGCGTGGAGATGGGCGGAATTTATGCGTTTGCCCTCGATCGGGTAGTTGATATAACTCCGACGGCGAAAGAGGCTGAAATCCCCTTGGATTTTGATTGCGCGGAGTTCTATGCCGACGCCTTCGGAATTATCCGGATTCCGGGGCAATCCGCCGAACGGATTGAAATTCGTGTCTACGGGAAGCAGGCGAACTATATTCGGGCCCTGCCACTGCATCCTACCCAGCGGGAGATGGAACGGACCGCGGAGTATTCGGTGTTCGAATACCGGCTGGCCCCGACCTATGATTTCCGGATGGAACTGCTCTCGCACGGTGCCGACGTGGAGGTACTGCAGCCTGCGTGGTTCCGGGAGGGGGTGAAAAAGATCGTGGATGAGATGTCAAAACGATACGACGGATGAGTCTTTATGAAAGATGAAATAATCAGAGAAAAAGGCTTCGACGACTTTGGATCGAAGCCTTTTTTGTTGGAAATCCGCGAAATCTTCGTACTTTTGTCTATGACATATTGATAGACGCGAAAGCGTAAGTTTATTCTCTACGGCGAATCTGGAACATTCTTACGAATACGAGAATAAGCGCGGTTATTCCCGTGTCCTTGAAAAAAAAAGGGCGTGGACTGTTGCTTATTTCAGTATTCGGGTATTCCAGAACCTGCCGTATGAAATAAGCCTTCAGCGCCACGCTTTCTTTGTTTAATCCCCTGCCGGTTCAGGCGTTGGACAGGAATGGTTCGATGGCAAAAATAGGCGGACCTTGCGCCGGGAGTTGGCGGAAGCAGTCATTAATTTTGCAGGAAAGAGTTTGTAACCGGAATAACGGGATATGGAAAAGAGTGAACTTTCGACGAGGGACCGGATGTGTTCCGTGGCCGGAGGAATGGCCCGATGGTTTATAGACCGGGAAGTCCCCTCCCGGCTGATCCCTTTCCGGGGAGCATTTCCCCTGCTGGATACGATCGAGACGAAGCGATTCCGGGAGGCGATCCGTTCGACGATGTGGATCGAGGAGCTGCCGCCGAAACTGCGGTATGCCGCCGTCGAAGGGAGTCGGATGGCGCGGTTGGAGAAGGACTTCCGCCACTACCTGTCAAGATACGAAGTAACGGGGGACGATTTCGAGACGTGGGACGAGGCCGGGAAGTCGAGGTGGCTGCGGGATTGGATGAAGGCCGCTTCCGTCAGCGAGGACGACCTGACCGTTAAAAAATACCGGGAAGAATCGGCCCCGGCTCCGGAACCCGTTGGCGATCCGACGATACCGGACGTCGAGAAGCGGAAAATCGACGACGACCGAATCGCGCGACGGGTCTATTGGGACGATCTGTGCAGTGAGTTCGGACGGATCAGCTGGGAGAAGAAACTGCGGAACCTGGCCTTGTATATTCACTACGGCGGGGATTTGGAGGCCGTTTTGACCCGCTATAAAGCGAGCCACCCCGATTACGCCGACCGGGTTCCCTTCTCGTTGGCGTATTATATCAGCTACCTGCGGACGGGTCGTGCGATCTCCGTGTTGAATGATTTTCTATGGAGAGGCGTTGCTCTTCCCGAGCGTCGGTTGGCGGCTCTGCTCTCCGCCGAGTTACACGAACGGCTGGAGGAGCTTTTCCGATGGGACGGAGCGGCGAACCGTGCTTGGACGGTGCGGATCGACTACGAAGGCGAAAAAAGGATGATGGAGAAGGCGATGGCTTTGGGTGTGGAGCGAGGACGTGAATTTCTAATCTTTGGGAACCTGACTATAAAACCTTTTGCTATGGAAACGAAAGAGACCTTATTGAAGGAGAACCCCTGGCTCGAACTGGCTGAAAAATTGAAGGATAGCGATTACCGCGGATCTCCGGATGTTCTCGTTTGCAGCGGCGATCGGACCGCGATCGAAGCCTTTAACGAAACGGCCGACGAACTGCATAAAATCCGGCTCGAAGGGGTTCCCGAACCGGTGCATGGTCGTTTCTTTGACGCGAAAGTGGCCCTTCTGACACTGAATCCCGGGTGGGTAGAGCGCACTGATAAGCAACTCGGGAACGATGGCACGCTGAAAGATGGGTTGACCGCTAAAAAGAGACGGTATTTCCTGCAAAAAAAGGCCGAAGCGATGTTGTTGGAAGGGTGTCCCTTCCCTACTGAAGATGAAACGCTGCGTGCCATTGATACCGACTACTGGAATAAACTGCTTAACGAGGTACTGGATAGATGCCCCGATGCTACAAAATACCTAACGATTATTCAATACCTCGGGTATCACTCTAAAAAATATAAGGATATCGGGAAACGACTAATTCACTCGGAATCGGGGCTGCTCCCCACCCAGGAGTTTGCCGTAAGGCTGGTTCGGTATCTGATGAACAAGGGGGTGCTGATTGTGATTTGCCGAAATGAAAAAAGATGGTTCGCCGCCGTTGAAGGGTTGGAGAACTATTCGAATCTGGTGCTCCTGAATAATAACCGACGGCCCTATATTTCACCGAATAATTGCGCGGATGACGGATTCGATGCTGTCATAAAAGCGCTGAAAGAGCTGAAAGAATAGGATATTTCCGATCTCGCTGCGACCGCCCCGAATAGATACTGTTCCAAAGAGTGTGTCCGGAGAAAAATAAAAAAGTCTACAGATTTTTAGATTTGTATGACAAAACGAAAACCACGTTGCAGACATCTACAACGCGGTTTCTGTGAGGTCTGAAGCGGACTCGAACCGCTGTACAAGGTTTTGCAGACCTTTGCCTAGCCACTCGGCCATCAGACCATTTTCATATACACCATCCCTAAACAATTCCTCCAACCCCTCTACAACAATCCGGGAAAAACAAGGGCACTCCCTCATCACCCCCCCCCTCCGAATCGCAAAGCTGGATGGAATCCAGTATCCATGCCGGTGTATCGGAGTGCAAATATACAAACTTTTCCGTTTCTACCAAAACTTAACGACATCTTTCATCCATTTTTCCCGCAAAACGCTCCGTATTCCCCCAAAAATAGCTACCTTTATTCCCGGATTTTCAAAGCGACCGTATGACCATCGAGGATATTGCCCTGCAGATGACTCCCGGGATCGGGGTGAAAGGGGCCGTGCACCTGCTCGAAACCTTCGGCGACGCACGAAGCATCTTCGCGGCATCCGAAGACGAACTCGTCGAAAAAGCCCGGCTCCGGCCCGAAATCGCCCGACAACTCCTCCGACGTCAGGGATTCAACCCCGCAGCCCGCGAAATCGAATACTGCCGCCGGAACAACATCCGGATCATCGCGTCCACGGATCCCGAATATCCACCCCTGTTGCGTGAAATGCCCGACTATCCCCATGTCATCTATCTGCAGGGGAACCCACAAACACTGAAAACCCGCTGCATCTCCATGGTCGGAACCCGACAGGCCACGCCATACGGGCAATCCATGTGCAACCGGCTCGTCGAAGGACTCGCCGAAAGGGTCCCCGGACTCTGCATCGTCAGCGGACTCGCCTTCGGAATCGATGTCGCCGCACACCGTGCCGCTCTCGCTGCCGAAGTCCCCACCATCGCCGTGCTGGCCAACGCTCTCCCGGGGATCACTCCCGTCCAACACGCCGGAGTCGCACGCGACATCCTCGCGCACGGAGGTGCTCTCGTTACGGAACTCCATTCGCAATCCAAACAGAACGGAAACTTCTACCTCGCCCGAAACCGAATCATCGCCGGGCTGAGCGCCGGATGCATCATCGTCGAATCCCCCGACAGCGGAGGTTCGCTCGTCACCGCCCATTGCGCTGATGCCTACAACCGAACGGTCATGGCCGTTCCGGGGCGCGTTACCGACCGCTCATCGGTCGGTACAAACCACCTGATCCGCAACCGGAAGGCGCAACTGGTCATGAGTGCCGACGACATCATCCGCGAACTGATGTGGGACCTGGGCGAGGATCCCGCAGCATTCCGGCCCCAGGCCCCGACTCCGGAGCTGACACCCGATGAACAACGGCTGCTCGAATGCTTCCCGACCAGCGATCCGCTGCCGCTCGAAACCCTCGCCGAACAGAGCGGAATGAACCCCGGAGAACTCGCCGCCATGCTCATCGGACTCGAACTCTCGGGAGCCATCCGGCAGCTCCCCGGAAATCGATACATGAAGCTATGAATCTGATCGATACACACTCCCATCTCTACGACGAAGCGTTCGATTCGGACCGTGAGGAGGCTTTCGAAAGGGCCCGGAACGTGGGGGTTCGACGGCTCCTGCTTCCGGCCATCGACTCCGAGAGTCACGAACGGCTCTTCGACCTCTGCCGACGGCATCCCGACCGCTGTACGCCCATGATGGGATTGCACCCGACCTCGGTCAACGAAAATCCCCGCTGGCGTGAGGAGCTGAACCTCGTGGAGCATTATCTGCAGAGCCCGCCCGAAGGGATTCCGCCCTTCTGCGCCGTGGGCGAGATCGGGCTCGACCTCTACTGGAGCCGGGAGTTCCGCGAGGAGCAGATCGAGGCGTTCCGCCGCCAGATCGAACTCGCCCTGCAATACCGCCTCCCGATCGCCGTCCACACGCGCGACGCCTGGCCCGAAACGGTCGAAATCATCCGCGAATACCGCGGACGCGGCCTCCGGGGTGTCTTCCACGCCTTCTCGGACGGCATCGAAACCTATCGCGAACTGAAAAACTGCAGCGAATTCCTCTTCGGGATCGGAGGCGTTGTCACCTTCAGGAAGAGCCGCCTTGCGGAGGTCGTGCGCGAAATGGAGCTACGGGACCTCGTGCTCGAAACCGACTGCCCCTATCTGACACCGGTTCCCCACCGCGGCGAGCGCAACGAATCTTCCTACGTCCGCTTCGTCTGCGAAAAGGTCGCCGAACTGAAGGGACTCGCACCCGAAGAGGCGGCTGCAGTCACCACGGCCAACGCCGAGCGCCTGTTCGGAGAAACGACACACGCGGAAACCGTCTGAAAACAGCTGTCCCGAACCATGAAACGCATCCGAATCACCGTTATCCGCAAGGTCTGCCACCAGGACCTGATCGCACGCTACGAAAACCCGATCGAACACGCCTGCGACATGCAGGAGGGGCAGGTATTCGTCTGCGAGGGCTGGCAGCGACCCGAAGGGTTGTGCGAAAGCGCCTGGCAGACCCTCTCGCCCTTCGTCATGGCCCTGGCCCACGGCGCCACGGACTTCTACGACGGATGGATGAAGAACCCCGCTTCGGCGATGCTTTCCTGCAACGACGGATTCCGGCCCGTCAGTTTTCTCATCGAGGCGCTCGATGGAACGGCAGCGGACAATGCGGGATCCGAAAACCCCGAAGTCTCCGAAATTCCCGAAATCCCCGAAACCCCCGAAACCTTCTGGAAAAGAATACCATGAATGATATGCGATCCTCCATTCTGATCATCTACACCGGCGGAACCATCGGCATGAAGACCGATGCCGCCACCGGCGCCCTCGTCCCGTTCGATTTCAGCGGCATCTACGAGGAGTTCCCCTCGTTGAAACGCCTCAACGTCGACATCGATGTCCACACCGTCGACCCGGTAATCGACTCTTCGAACGTCGAACCCTCGAACTGGATCGCCCTGGCCGAGCTGATCCGCGACAATTACGCCCGTTACGACGGGTTCGTCGTCCTGCACGGCACCGACACCATGTCCTACACCGCTTCGGCCCTGAGTTTCCTGCTCGAAAACCTCGCCAAACCCGTGGTCTTCACCGGCAGCCAGATCCCCATCGGCGTGCTGCGCACCGACGGCCGCGAGAACCTCATCACGGCCATCGAAATTGCCGGAGCCCGCATCGACGGACGACCCGTTGTCCCCGAAGTGTCGCTCTACTTCCAGAACCGACTGTTCCGCGCCAACCGGACCACCAAACGCAGCGCCGAAGCGCTGAGCGCATTCCAGTCCTATAACTACCCGCCGCTGGCCGAAGTCGGCGTCAACATCGCCTACAACCGACCCGCCATCCTGCAACCCGAGGAATACTCCGACCATCTGCGCATCGCCACACGCCTCTCCGGAGGAATCGAACTCGTCAAGCTGTTCCCCGGACTCGGCGAGGAGATCCTCCAGGCCATGTTCCGGGCCCCGGGACTGCGGGCCGTGGTGCTCGAAACCTACGGCGCGGGAAACGCGCCCACGTCGGAACGCTTCATCCGTGTCGTCAAAGAGGCCGTCGACCGCGGGATCATCCTGCTCAACATCACGCAGTGCGGCGGAGGGCGCGTCTCGATGGAGCTCTACGAGACCG
This sequence comes from uncultured Alistipes sp., assembly GCA_944321755.1. GTDB lineage: Bacteria > Bacteroidota > Bacteroidia > Bacteroidales > Rikenellaceae > Alistipes. The sequence goes on along the minus strand of CALUMM010000043.1, from coordinate 7,835 downwards.
GACTCAAACTCCAGAAAACAGGAGTGCTCTGCGGCTACGACATGACGGCCGAAGCCGCCGTCACCAAACTCATGTACGTCCTCGGGCTCGGACTCCCCGACGAGGAGACCCGAGCCCTGTTGCGCAGGCCCTTGCGCGGAGAATTTACCGCCTGAGACGTTGCACGGAACGATTTTTTTTCCTATATTTCGCACTGCTAATATGTCCGTACCGCAGGGAGTATTCTGTGGACGGGGGTGATAAGGCCAGGTGAAACAATTGACAAACAGATAATTAAGTAAATCCGGGAGGTAATATCCGGGATTTGGATATACGTATGGGGGTCACGTGCAGAACCCCTGCGGATATCCGAAACGGATTCGGAAATCTCCGGGAACCGAAAAAAAATAAGTTTTTAGTGAAATTTTAAACCACAAAAATTCGGCCGGGGGGGGGCGAGAAAACCAAGGAGGACCGGAAGGAACGAAAAAAACCGAGGAGGACCGAAAGGAACAAAAAACCGAGGAGGACCGGAAGGGACGAAAAACTGAGGAGGACCGGAAGGGACGAAAAACTGAGGAGGACCGGAAGGGACGAAAAAACCGAGGAGGACCGAAGGACCCGAAAAACCAAGGAACCCGAAAGGAACGAAAAAAGAGAAATCCGGAAAGTCCCCGAAAAACCGAGGAGACCCGAAGGGCCTGAAAAAACAAGAAAGACCGAAAGAACCCGAAAAAGACCGAAAACACCCAGGAAAACCTCAAAAAAATCAACTGCAAAAAATAATCAACTAATCAAATTCAATCTTATCCAACACAACTATGAAAAAACTCTTTTTGATTCCGTCGGTTGCCCTCTCCGTACTGGGTACCGTTAGTGCCTTTGCGCAGGATGCCGCAGCTGCAGCCGAAACGGTTGTTGCCGAAACTCAGATTGCCGGTGACAGTATGCACCACGTCCTGATGCAGAAGTTCCTCGAAGGTGGTTGGGGATGGATGCTCCCGATCCTGCTCTGCTTGGTAATCGGTCTGGCCATCGCTATCGAGCGTATCCTCTTCCTGTCGCTCTCCACCATCAACGCAAAGAAACTCTCCGCTGCCGTCGAAGAAGCCCTCAAGAACGGCGGCATCGAGGCTGCAAAGGAGGTCTGCCGCAATACCCGCGGCCCGATCGCTTCGATCTACTATCAGGGCCTCGACCGCTACGACCAGGGCCTCGACTCGGTTGAAAAAGCCGTCGTTTCCTACGGATCCGTACAGACCGGACAGATGGAGTCCGGACTCTCCTGGATCGGCCTCTTCATCGCCCTCAGCCCGATGCTCGGATTTATGGGTACCGTCGTCGGTATGATCGACGCATTCGACGCCATCCAGGCTGCCGGTGACATCAGCCCGACGCTCGTCGCCGGCGGTATCAAGGTCGCCCTTCTGACAACCCTTATGGGTCTTATCGCTGCGGTTATTCTTCAGCTGTTCTACAACTACATCATTGCCAAGATCGACTCCCTCGTCAACGCAATGGAGGATTCCTCCATCACCCTGATGGATATCCTGACGGCTTACAACAAGAAATAATCGAACGCTGTAAAAGTCTTTAGCAATCATGAAAAAAATAATGAACATATTGCTGGGCGTTCTGATGGTCATCACGATAGTCCTTCTGGTCTACGCGATCGCCACCGGTGGCTCGGAAGCCGCGATCAGCGCAAACCTTATGTGGGGCTACTTCCTCTTCGTAGCCGCCATCGCTGCCGCTCTCTTCTGCGCCATCTTCGGGATGATCAAGAACCCGGCAGGAGTCAAGGGAGCCATCATATCCCTGGCTCTGGTCATCATTGTCGTCGGCGTGTCCTACTTCTATGCTGCCGGACACACGATCAATATCGTAGACCTCCAGAACAACGGATTCTTCGGACATAGCGAAACCGTAATCACCGAAGCGAGCATCCTCGTAACCTATGTCGCTTTCGTCGTCGCTTTCGTAACGGCCGTAGTCACTGAAATCTGGGGCGCATTCAAATAGCAGAAACAGAAAAGGCAATGGCAATAGATAAAAGAAAAACTCCAGACATCAACGCTGGTTCTCAAGCCGATATCGCCTTCCTGTTGCTGATCTTCTTCCTGGTCGCAACGACCATGAATACCGATACGGGTATCGCGCGTATGCTTCCCCCCATGCCTCCCGAAGACCAACAGCAGGAGGAAATCAAGGTGAAGGAACGCAACCTGTTCCTCGTATTCATCAACGGACGGGGCGACATCATGGCGGGAGCCTCCGGCAAACAGGAGCCCATCGACCTCAGCCAGCTCAAGGAGCGGGCCAAGGAGTTCATCGTAAACCCGATGGACGACCCCAACCTGCCCGAGCGGACCGACAAGGAGATCGAACTTGCCGATGGCAGCAAATGGGTATACCCCGTCAGTGAAGGCGTGATCTCGCTGCAGACAACCCGCGATACGAACTATCAGTCCTACATCATGGTGCAGAACGAACTCACCCGCGCCTTCAACGAGGTGCGCGATGAGGTCGCTACCCGCAAGTTCGGCGCTAAATTCGCGGACCTCCCCGAAGACCAGCGCAATGCAATATCGAAAGCAGTGCCTCTGAAGATTTCGGAAGCAGAACCACGTAATATTAAAAGGTAAGTAAGCCATGGCAGTAATGAAAAAGAAGGGCAACAAGAGTTTGCCCGGCATCTCGACGGCTTCGCTTCCTGACGTGATCTTCATGATCCTCTTCTTCTTCATGGTCTCCACGACCATGCGGGATCAGGAACTGCTCGTGAGATACAAGCTCCCGGAGGCTACCGAAGTCCAGAAGCTGGAGAAAAAATCTCTCGTCAGCTTCATCCACATCGGTCCCCCCTCCCTGACGATGCAGGCCAAGTTCGGTACCGCGCCCCGCATCCAGTTGAACGACTCCTACAAATCCACCCGGGACATCCTGGACTTCGTCGCTGCAGAACGCGACAAGCTCAGCGAAGCGGACCGTGCCTCGATGACCATCTGCCTCAAGGCCGACCAGGCTACGAAGATGGGTATCGTGACCGACGTCAAGCAGGAACTCCGGCGTGCAAACGCCCTGAAGATCTCCTATGCGGCTTCGAAATCGCTGGGATACCAGTTCCAGTAACAGCCCGAAGGATATTCGAAAAAGCAGACCTCCACTTGTGGGGGTCTGCTTTTTTTGCGTGGGTGCATGGGGTGGGTGCGTGGGTGGCGTGGGAGACGTGAAAGTAAGGAATGAAGAATAAAGGGCGCAGAGGGTAGAGATTGGAAAATGAAGGACGAAGGACGGAGCGAAGAACAGAAGGGCTGGAAAGGGCTGAAAGGGGTTGAAAAGGGTTGGAAGGGGATGAAAAAGGAGGGAAAGGGGCGGAGGGCAGAGGGCAGAGGGCGCAGAATGAAGGGCGCAGAATGAAGGGCGCAGAATGAAGGGCGCAGAATGAAGGGCGCAGAATGAAGGTATGAAAGGACAGAAAAGGCTGAAAGAGGCTGGAAGAGGTTGAAAAGGGTTGGAAGGAGATGAAAGAGGCGGGAAAAGGCGGGAAGAACTGAAAGACGTTGGAAATACTGAAAAATACTGAAAAAATAGCTGGGGAGGGGTGGGTCGAAAACCCCAAAACTAAAAAAATCAAAAAGAAAACTCCAACTGATCGATCTCGTGATTGAACGTCAGCCGATGATGGGGTGTCAACCCGTACTTGCGAATCGCCAGCCGATGCTCCCGTGTGGGATACCCCTTGTTCTTCAACCAACCGTATTGCGGATACTCATCCGCCAAACGGCGCATGTATTCGTCGCGGTGCGTCTTGGCAAGCACCGACGCCGCAGCAATGTCCGCATACTTCCCGTCCCCCTTGACAATACACTGCCAGGGAATCTCCAACCGTGTCCGAAACCGGTTGCCGTCGATCGCCAAAAACTCCGGAGCCGGATCGAGCCGGGCCGCAGCCAGCGACATCCCCTCGAACGACGCATTCAGGATGTTGATCTCGTCGATCCGGGCTGCTGAAACAGCCTCCACGGCCCAGGTAACCGCCTCCCGTTCGATGATTGCCCGGAGTTTGTCGCGGTTCCGCTCGGTCATCTGCTTCGAATCGTTTAGCAACGGATCGTGAAAATCCCGCGGAAGAATCACCGCAGCCGCAAAAACTGGACCCGCCAGACATCCCCGCCCGGCCTCGTCGCATCCGGCTTCCAAAAATTCATATTGATACTGATTCTCCAACATGGCATTCCATTCGCAAAAACAAGGAGCTGACGCCATCGGCATCTCGCACCTCACCCGCGGAACCTCTCCGGAGAAAAGCTCCGCCAAGGCCGACAAACGATTATGACAAAGTTAGGCAATATTCCGCTTTTTCGTTAATTTTGCCTCCGAAAAAAGATTCCGACCATGAAGTTCAACATCGCACGGCAAACCCTTGTTCCGGCCTTTCTGACGCTTGTCGCACTCGCGGCCGTTGCGATGTGGAGCGCCGGATCGCCCGCTGGAAACCTCCCCGCCGGAAACCCGTCTCCGACAGGCGGAGAACTGGCCTTAACAACCCCCGCGGAACTGCTCGCCCGATTCCAGGCAGCCTGCCCCGGATGGTCGCGTTGGATCGGAGGGTTCCTGATCCTCTTCGCCGGCATGAGCCTCGGACGCCTGACGGTACGCTACAACCTCTACTCCGTCGGGACCTGCCTGGCCATTCCGCTCTACGGCGCAATCACCGCGGGCCTGCTCGACAAAGAGAGTTTCCTGACCACACTCACGGCCGCAACACTCCTGGCCCTCGCCTCCAAAAACTACGCCCGTTCGTTCTGCAACGGATACGGATTCGACGCCTTGTTCCGAGCCTCGCTCTACCTCGGAATCCTGCTGCTCATCGTCCCGGCAACCCTGCCGTTCGTGCTGATCCTGCCGCTAGCCGTCGCTCTCTTCCGGCGGACCCTGCGCGAAACCGTCGTCGCTCTCGCTGGACTCCTCCTCCCGATCCTCACGTTCTGCTATCTCAACTGGGCCGCCGGAGGCGATTTCATCGACCCGCTCCTCCGGGAATACGCACTCCTTACAACCGGAGATCCCCTCGCTGCCGCACTCGCAATCCCCGGCCGGAAACTCCTCCTGCTCGGCGGGATCCTTCTGCTCGATCTGACTGCCCTCTTCTATTTCCTCTCGGACATCTACGCCGTGGGAACCAGATCACGAGCCATCTTCATCTTCTACGCCTGCCTGTTGCTCCTGAATATTCCGGCTGTCTGCAATCCCGCAGCAAATCCCGCCATCATTCAACTCATGGCCATCCCCTCCGCCGTTCTCCTGCCCTTCCTCTTCGTCCGGATTCACCGGACCTTGACTCTGATCATTTACCTCATACTACTCACCGCAACGGCTACAATTGCCTTGTTGCAATAATCTATTTAGTCTAAATCATAACACAAATGGTCTTATTTTACCATTTGTGCCTAAATGTGCTATTCAATATAGTAGATTGGAAAGTTTTAATTGTATATTTGAAAACGAACAAAAGTGACGCAACGCTTTGTTCCAAAAAACCTAATATACAATTAAGATGAAGAATTCAATGAATTCGTCATCGGTTCAACAACCGATGATCGTGAAGTACGTAGAGTCGCTTCACAACGGAATCCAAACCCAGGTCCTATCCCGATACGCCATCGGCTACATCCTCCGCGGGACCAAGTACATCTACGACGGAGACAAACGCCAGACCCTCACCCGCGGAGATGTATTCTACCTCGGAATCGGACACCACTACATCGAAAACTGCCCCGAAGGCGGCCAACCCTTCGAACAGGTGCTCTTCTACTACACGCCCGAAGACCTCCAGCGCATCCTCATGCACCTGAACATCACCTACGGGCTGAACATTTCGAACGAACATTCGTGCGAAAACTGCCGGAACCGTACCCATGTCTACATGCCTGCCTGGAACTCCCTGCGCAACTTTTTCATCAATACGAACAACTACCTGCGCGACGAGGAGTTCCGACACGACGAAACGGCCGAGAATATCAAAATGACCGAATTGATCTATCTGATCGCCTCGCACGAAGACTGCTGCATCAAAAGCAAGCTGCTGAGCAACGTCGACAGCGCCAAGGAGAATTTCGAACAGATCGTCTACGACCATATCTTCAAGGACATTTCGATCGAGGAGCTCGCCAAACTCACCAACCGTTCGCTGACCTCCTTCAAGAAGGAGTTCCGCCGCCATTTCCAGATGCCGCCCCACAAGTGGTACATCCGGCAGCGGCTGATGCACTCGCGCCTGCTGCTGATCTCGACGTCGAAATCCATCTCCGAAATCGGCAATGAATGCACCTTCCCCAACACGTCGCACTTCATCAAACTCTTCAAGAAGGAGTATCAGATGACCCCGGCAACCTACCGCCACAGACACCTCTCAACGGTCCCCGGCGAAGCACAACCAACCCTGGAGGAGATCGCCGAAGAGAGCAAGGAGATGCACCGGGTCCTTTAATCAAAAACTTACAAAATCGCAATAAATTAAAAATTTTTAATTACAATCTATCCGATTAAAATCCCCGGATTGAGAAAAATGTTAGAAAATATTTGGTTTTTCCTCAAATTCGGATTATCTTTGTATATCGAACGTGGGGTTCTCCCACACTCATTGACCTAACTAACCTAACCAGAGCGACCCGATACCTGCGGTATCGGGTCGCTTCTTTTTGTCCGGAGAGGAGGCGAAAGGGGGGGGGAGAAGGGAGGGGAGGTCGGTTCGGGGTGAGCGAAGTCGGGGCAGGAAAAGGAGAAGAGCTAAAGCCCCGCAGCCCCGCAAAGAAAGAAGACGGGGCTGGTTCAGACCGGGGCGGGAAAAGTTCAAGCCGGAGATGAGTGGATTCAGGCTCGGAACGGGCGGGGGGGGGCGGTTCGGGGTGAGCGAAGTTCCGGCCCCAAACGGTGAAGCAAGCTCAGGACAGAGGGATTCAGGCCCGGGATTCAGAGGTATCGGCCCCCGAGTCGCCGGGCTTCGGAAACAAGCTCCGGATCGGCTGCAAATGCCCGAAGCCGCGGCTCCGCAGCCAGGCAACTCCCGAGGCGGTCGAGCAGACAATAAAACCGGATCCGGAGAAACCGAGCCGGAAGCGACTCCTCCCCGTGGTCGTACTCCTCGCCCGAAAGGGCCGCCAGAGCCGCAGCCCGAAAAGCCCGGAATGCGGCAGCTCCGAAACCGTTCCGGAGGTAAAACGCCCCGAGGCGTTCGAGAGACACACTCCAGGCAAAAGCCTGCCGGTCGGCTTCGACCCCGCATCGGGATTTTCCGAAGCCGAAACCGGATTCGGATTCCTCACCGCCGGAGCCCCGGGCTACATCACGCAGCAACTCCGCAACGAGTTCGCTGCGCAGATCGGGCGCAAAAAAAAGGCGTTCGCCCCGTATGCGCGCAACAAGATGAAAGGCGCACAAGCGCAATCGTGGATTTTTCACAGGCACAAAATTTCAAAAAACGACACTTCGAAAATTCCCGGCCGAAAGCCGTCGCGTCAGCGCATGGAAAATCCCTGCACACGGTCGGCAAAGACCGGAATTCTGAAAGATGAAGCCTTGCGGGGGCCTGTGAAAGTCGCTTGAAATAAATCACATAACGTGAATCGGTACAAAACGGGCGACGCCCGGACGAAAGGATATTCCGCGGCAAAGATAGATCAAAAAAATCCGCCGTCCAAAAAAAGCGGGCACCTTTTTCAGCAGGATATCCCGCCGGGATCGGCGCAATCATTGGGAAATCTCAATTATTTTTCCTATTTTTGCATCAATTGGAAAATAATGAACTTAAATGCCGAAGTTTCATGACAAGGTAGATGTTCTCAAAAAACCCG
>CALUMM010000042.1 GCA_944321755.1 uncultured Alistipes sp. | reverse complement strand
ATGTGTGGATTCGTAGGATTGTTCGACATCCGGCAACAGTCGGATGCGTTGCGCACCCAGGTGCTGAAAATGTCGAAACAGATTCGCCACCGCGGGCCCGACTGGTCGGGAATCTACTGCGGACAGCGGGCGATTCTTTCGCACGAACGGCTCTCGATCGTCGACCCCCAGTCGGGCCGGCAACCCCTGTACAGCCGCGACGGAAAGCTCGTCCTGGCCGTCAACGGGGAGATTTACAACCACCAGGAGATCCGCGCCGAACTGGCCGGAGAGTACGAATTCCTGACCGGATCCGACTGTGAGGTCATCCTCCCGCTCTACCGAAAGCTCGGGATCGGACTGCTCGAAAAGATCAGCGGCATCTTCGCCTTCGCGCTCTACGACATCGAGCACGACGAATATCTCATCGCCCGCGACCCGATCGGCGTCATTCCGCTCTACATCGGCTGGGACCGCGACGAGCAGTTCTACGTCGCCTCGGAGCTGAAGGCCCTCGAAGGGGTCTGCACCACGATCCAGCCCTTCCTGCCCGGACACTACTGGTCCTCGAAGGAGGGCAGGATGGTCCGCTGGTACCAGCGCGACTGGTTCGAATACGAGGCCGTCAAGGACAACGAGGCCGATATCGCCACGCTCCGCACCGCCCTGGAGGATGCCGTCAAGCGGCAGCTGATGTCCGACGTCCCCTACGGCGTGCTGCTCTCCGGAGGGCTCGACTCGTCGATCATCTCGGCCGTGGCCAAGAAGTTCGCCGACCGCCGCATCGAGAGCGGAGGCCGTGAGGAGGCCTGGTGGCCGCAGCTGCACTCCTTCGCCGTGGGGCTGGCCGGGTCGCCCGACCTGGCTGCGGCCCGCAAGGTCGCCGACCACATCGGTACGGTCCATCACGAGATCCACTACACGATCCAGGAGGGGTTAGACGCCATCCGCGACGTGATCTACTACATCGAAACCTACGATGTGACCACCGTCCGCGCCTCGACGCCGATGTACCTCCTGGCGCGGGTCATCAAGTCGATGGGCATCAAGATGGTCCTCTCGGGCGAGGGTGCCGACGAGATCTTCGGCGGATACCTCTACTTCCACAAGGCCCCGAATGCACAAGCCTTCCACGAGGAGACCGTGCGCAAGATCGGCCGTCTGCACCTCTACGACTGCCTCAGGGCCAACAAGTCGCTCGCGGCGTGGGGCGTCGAGGGGCGCGTGCCGTTCCTCGACAAGGAGTTCCTCGACGTGGCCATGCGTCTGAACCCCGCGGCGAAGATGGCCGGAAAGGGCCGCATCGAAAAATGGGTGCTCCGCAAGGCCTTCGAGGACATGCTCCCCGAGGAGATTGTCTGGCGCCAGAAGGAGCAGTTCTCCGACGGCGTGGGTTACGGATGGATCGACACTTTGAAGCGCATCACCTCCGAAGCGGTTTCGGACCGCGAAATGGAGCACGCCGCCGAGCGTTTCCCCGTCAACCCGCCGCAGAACAAGGAGGAGTACTACTACCGTTCGATCTTCGAGGAGCACTTCCCGTCGCAGACCGCCGCGGCGTGCGTGCCTTCGGTGCCGTCGGTGGCGTGCAGCACGGCCGAAGCGCTGGCCTGGGACCAATCCTTCGCCAACTGCAACGACCCCTCGGGGCGTGCCGTGCTCGGTGTGCACAACACCGACCTCACGCACGAAATCTGACCCTCTGCCGCAAAAAAACGGCTACCCGATGCTCGGAATCCGGAGGCAAATGCCTTCGGATTCCGTTTTTTATGCGCATCGCAACTTTCGGCTTGGCGGTGCGGGCAAAAATTCCTATCTTTGAGGGATAAAATCCGTATAAACCAACCAAGACCTGATATGTACAGTCATGACAACCGGGTGGTCATCACCCTCGACGCCGGCGGCACGAACTTCGTATTCGGTGCCATGCAGGCCAACCAATTCATCGTCGAACCCATCACCATGCCGTCGCACGCCGCCAATCTGGACGAGTGCCTCGCCACAATGGTCGACGGGTTCCGTCAGATCATCGCCCGACTCCCGGAGAAACCCGTAGCCATCAGCTTCGCATTCCCCGGCCCGGCCGACTATCCGAACGGCATCATCGGCGGATTCCTGCCCAACTTCCCGTCGTTCCGCGACGGCGTAGCCCTGGGCCCCTTCCTCGAAGCGACGTTCGGAATCCCGGTCTTCATCAACAACGACGGCGACCTCTTCGCCTACGGTGAAGCCCTCGGCGGCGCCCTGCCCGAAATCAACGCCCGGCTCGAAGCCCTCCACAGCCCGAAACGCTACAAAAACCTGTTGGGCTACACCTTCGGAACGGGATTCGGAATCGGCATCGTCGTCGACAATCGCCTGAACCGCGGCGACAACTCCTGCGTGGAGACCTTCTGCCTGAAGCACAAGAAGTTCCCCGACATCATCGTCGAGGATGGCGTGGCCGTGCGGGCCATCAAGCGCGTCTACGGCGAGCTGAGCGGCAACCCCGACCACGGACTCGAACCGAAGGATATCTGCGATATCGCCGACGGAAAACGCCCGGGCAATGCGGAAGCCGCACAGAAGACCTTCGCGGAGTTCGGCGAAGTGGCCGGTGATGCCATGGCCACGGCCGTGACGCTGATCGACGGCCTGATCGTCATCGGAGGCGGCATCACCGCAGCCCGGAAGTGGATCATGCCGAGCCTCCTGCGCGAACTGCGCTCGAAGATCCACCAGTTCGACGGAAACGAGCTCAACCGCGTGCAGATGAAGGTCTACGACCTGGACGACGAGGCCGAATTCCTCGAATTCGCACGCGGCGACAACCGCACGCTCAAGGTCTACGGCACGGACCGCTATGTGGCCTACGACCCGCAGAAACGCATCGGCGTGATGATCTCCAAACTGGGGGCCAGCCGCGCCATCTCGGTCGGCGCCTACGCCTTCGCCCTGAGCCAACTCGATGCACAGAACGCATAACGACACAAAACCATGTACAAGTTCCAACCGATTCTGAAATCCCTGATCTGGGGCGGTGAGAAGATCGCCCCCTACAAAGAGATCGCCACCGACCAGCACAACATCGGCGAGAGCTGGGAGCTCTCGGGGGTCGAGGGCAACGAGTCCGTCGTGGCCGAAGGCCCCGAAGCCGGGACAAAACTCCCCGACCTGCTGGCCCGTCACGGCGCCGCGCTGCTGGGAAAAGCCAACTACGAGCGCTTCGGCAACGAATTCCCGCTGCTGATCAAGTTCATCGACGCACGTCAGGACCTCTCGATCCAGGTGCACCCCAACGATGAACTCGCCTGGGAGCGCCACCGCTCGAAGGGCAAAACCGAGATGTGGTACGTGGTCTCGACCGACGAGGGAGCCCACCTGCTGTCGGGCTTCTCGAAGCAGGTAACCCCCGAGGAGTACGAGGCCAGTGTCGCGGACAACACCATCACCGACCTGTTGGCCCGGTATGCCATCCGGCCGGGGGATGTCTTCTTCCTGCCCGCGGGGCGCGTGCACGCCATCGGTTCGGGGTCGTTCATCGCCGAGATTCAGCAGACTTCGAACATCACCTACCGCATCTACGACTACGGGCGGGTGGGCGCCGACGGCAAACCCCGCGAACTCCACACCGAGCAGGCCAAGGGGGCCATCGACTACACCGTGCTGCCCGATTACCGGACGCCCTACACCCCGGAACGCGACACGCGCGTCGAACTGGTTTCGTGCCCCTACTTCACGACGTCGCTCTTCGATCTGACCCGCGAGCAGAGGCTCGACCTTTCGGCACGGGATTCGTTCGTGGTGGTGATGTGTCTCGAAGGGCACGGCACGCTGACCGACGACCGGGGCGAAACGCTTCCGGTGCATCAGGGCGAGACGGTGCTGGTTCCGGCTTCGGCGCAGTCGCTGCGCATGGTGCCCGACGGCACGATGAAACTCCTCACAAGCTGGATCGACTGACAACCGCCCCTTTAAGAAAGGGGTTTTGTGGGCTGCTGAGCCTTTAGCGGTTTCCGAAGCGTGAATCCGCATACGGCCGTCGGTCGGGAGCGGTGATTTGTTTCCGTTCCTTTCAACATTCCTCCGCCCACGAAACGGGCTTCTTAAGCCCGTCATTCCCCGCTTGACGGGGAATCCATTGTCGTGCAAGAACTGGATTCCCGCTTTCGCGGGAATGACCCCTTTAAGAAAGGGGGTTTGTGGGCTGCTGAGCCTTTAGCGGTTTCCGAAGCGTGAATCCGCATACGGCCGTCGGTCGGGAGCGGTGATTTGTTTCCGTTCCTTTCAACATTCCTCCGCCCATAGAACCGGTTTCTTAAACCGGCGGCTCTTAGCCGGGTGCCCACGAAACAAACAATAAAGGCTGCCCCTTGGTGGGCAGCCTTTATTCGTATCAGAAGATTCGCTTATTCGAGCGTCGAACCGTATTCAGCAGCTTCAGTGGTCTTGACAAATTCTCCTTTTTCAAAATCCATACTGGAGAACGGCGATGCAGAGAAGATGGTTATTTCTGCTCCCGCTCCTCCATAATAATTTTTAAAGGTATCACTTGATTTGCTGAATACTCCATATCCCACGTTCGGAGTCATCGTTCCGATCGTGGAAGGATTACCACCCGTCATACGCAATCCGAACACATTGGAAGTACGAAGCAACGTCGGACTCGAATAATAGAGGTTATAGGTCAATCCACGGAACGAAGCACACCCTGCAGCCACGATTACTGCACCTTGACCACCCGACGGCAGGTAGTTGACTACCGTATTGCGATCAAACAAAATGTCCATATTCGAGAACGTGTTGTTTTGTCCGTTGAATATCACACACGATGCCAAGGCTTCTGTCGTCATGTAAATGATATTATTCTCAAAAACAAGACTTTGGAAACCATCCTGGCCTTTCAGGTCAGTTTGGTTGGCCACAATGAAGTTCGAATTGGCAGTTCCTGTATAAGCAATCTTACAATTCCGGAAAATCATGTTACCAATAGAATTTGCTGCAGCTCCGGATAAAGAAATAACTGCCGGTTTGCTGAAGATGATTTCGCAATCTTCAAAGACGAACGTACCGAGACCTCCGACTTGGGATCCATCATTGCTGCTGGAAATCAAGAACGAATAATTGACGGGCGCCGACGTACAGTCGACTACCAGATTCTTGAAAGCAACCGTTCCTCCCTCATTACGGAGAGCAATGTAGTTTCCGATCTCAATAACCGGACGTTCATCGGCATAGCGGCCTATAAAGATATGATCCGCAGCAATAGTCGCACCCCCATCTCGTTTTGTATAAAGGTTATATGCGCTTTCATTCTTTCCGATAAACGAAACGGTCTTCGAACCCGGAAGGGTGATTTGAAGTTTATCCTCGGTAGCATCGGATGCGAACTCCAGAAGACGGGCACCCTCGCTGTTCTGGTCATAACGTACTCCGTTAATCTCAACACCTGCCTTGTAGTAGTCGTTCGGGTCTACAGGCTCGGCGGCTGTCGTGGACTTGGCCGTAGCGACTTCACTGTACTGCTCGCCGATGTAGGCCACCACATAGATCGTATACTCCGTCTGTGCTTCAAGTCCCTCGACCGTCACACTCGTACCCAAAACAGTCGCACCTTCAGCGAAAACCTTCGCGGCATCCGGAGCCTCGGCATCCGACTTCTGGCAGATATATTTCCAACCGTCCGCATTGGCGACCTGCACATCGAATGTCAAAGTCACGTCCGTCGGCTGAATCGTCGTGGACGGAGTCACCGAAGTAACCGTAGGAGGCTCGGCCTCGACACCCGTGCTCTGAACCTGAATCTTCGAGATGCATGAATACTTCCCGAACGTGGCGAGAATGGCCACATCCTGCGACGTGTTGGCCGTAGCCCGCGTAGCGGTCGTCCCGGCGGATGCCAACTTCCCGGGGGCCTTCACGTACAAGTAGGCAACCTCATCAACAGCTTCGGTCAGACGGGCCGTCCATCCCTCGGGGGCCGTCACAATCGTGTTGTCGATACCCTTCATCTTCACGATGAAAGAGCGCTCCACGCCCGAGTCGAACGACTGAATCCCCTCAATCGGTTTGCCTTCGGCATCGACAATCGCACAAAGCACATCCGGAACAATCGGGATTTCCAACTCCTGACCGTTCTGCAACTTGATATAGAGCATGTCGCCATCGACCCGAACCGTGTCGAAGAACTTGTCCGACACCGTACCGCCAACGGCGCTGACCTCCTTGCCCGACGCATCCTTGACATTCGTCCAGCCGGACTCCTCGCCCGTGGTGTTCACCTGCCAGTAACCGGTCGACTCGTCGATCCGGAACTGCGGCGTCACACCATCTTCGGCAACGGCATTCTGTCCCAGCGAAATGAAGCTCTTGCCGCCATCGACCGAATACTGCCAGTTGCCGTTCGCGTCGATCGAAACCACCGGAATCACCGCCTGGGCCTCGCTGCCCTGGGAAAGCGTCAGCGTCGTACCGTCCGTCAACTTGAGAACATAGGCTCCGTCAGACTCCGTCACCTCGGAGATCGTGGCTCCTCCATTATAGAGCGTCTGCAAGGCCTCGACATTGCCGTTCAGAGCGTCGACCTGCGTTTCGAGGGCCTGGACGCGACCTTTCAGATCGTCGATCGCATCCCACAGGTCATCGTTGTTGTCGCACGACTGAAATGCCGCAGCCGCTGCAACGAAAAACAAAATCAGATACTTTTTCATAATTTATCGTGTGTTGTTATTTATTTCAAGGAGTTCAGCCAGCCCGGAACATAACCCAGACGTTCGCGCAACTGTGCTTCGTAAAGCGATTCCGGTTGTACAGCCTGACCGTTGCTTTCGAGATAAAGCGTCTGTAAATCGCCGCTCGATTCCGACTCGGCCCAGCCTCCGGCCGTCTCTGAGTAGACACCGAAATTGACGGCTTCGACGCCATGGAAACCTACGATGATCGGCGGCATGATCTTCCACCAGTCATTTTCCGTCAGCCACCACTTGAAGAATCCCCCTTTGAAGTCGTTCTTGACATTCGTGGCATTGAGGTTCCAGATCGTCAGGTCGCGCAGGTGGTTCGGGACGTTCGAGACGTCGCCGCCGAAACGCCACTGCACGAACCCGCCCGTACAACGGTCCACCAGCGTAGCACGCGGCTGCTTGGAGTGCGACTCGAACAGCGCGTCGTTACCCCACGTATTGTTCCACAGCACCGTACCCATCGACTGGTTCGAAACACCCGAAGCATGGTACTGCCCTGCATTCTCCATGAAGGCTCCGCCCGGAAGACCGCTCGACGAGGTACACTCCTTCCCGCTCGTGCGGTCAATGACCTTGCCGATGAAGACCCGCGAGGAAGCCTGAGAACGAACAGCCGAATGCCCGCGGTTGCCCGTGATGTTGATATCGTAAGCCGAACAATTCGCCACTGCCGAGAAGGTCATCGCCTCGCTCACATTCTCGAAATCAACACGTCGCATCCACGAGTTCGTCAGACGCATCATCTGGATCGGCTTGAAGGCCCCGTCATCCTCCCACGACACGTGGTGTCCGAAATCCGTCTTGGCATTGCCCACGAACGTCAGGTCCTCGACGCCCACATTCTCGTAGTGCGGGAATTCGCGGATCTCCCATCCGTATTTCGACTCCACCTCGTGCATGATCGGCTCGCAGAAGGTCACCGTATTGCCGCTGACCGACTTCACCTGGTGGTAGTCGTAGACACAGATCGTCTGGATGTCGGTCATCGCCGGCTTGTCCACGATTTTCGGATCCAGTTCCTTGGCCACCAGCTCCGCGTCCTTGCTTTGCAGGTAGAGCATCACCCAGTCGCCCGTCGATATGCCGGCCGTCGAACCGACCTCCACCGAAAACGAACCCTTCGCCGCATCGCCCGTGACTGTCGTCTGCGGCTTATAGCTGTTGCCGATCCGCGAACTGTTGTTCTTAATGTTGATCATCACAGGCGACGACCACAGGTCGCTCGTCGCCGGGTAGTTCTTCGTCTTCATGATGATCCGCGTCTTGTCGCGGCCCGCGCCCTTGATGACGAAGTTGCCGCCCAGGATGATGATGTCCGAACTCTGGTATTCGACGGTCTGCCCCTCGTTCACGAGCGGCGTCTCGCGTTTTACATCGTCCGACTCGTCATGTAGCACATAGTCGCCCTCCGGGAAATAGAGGATCGCACGCGCATTGGCATTCGACAGATTGCTGCCCGCGTCGTTCTTGCCCGTCAGTTTCAATGTCTTCAGCAGATCGATGAAGGCCTGGCGCGACGACGTCTGGCCCGTAGGATCCAGGCCGTATTTGGTCACGTCGTAGACCGTGTAGCCCAGGCCCCAGACATCCGGAGGAGCGACCTCTCCGTGTTTGTAACCGGCATACGAGAAATCAAGCAGGACGTTCTCCGCAGTTCCGGCCTTAAAATTCCGCCACGCCGCACAGGCGTTGGCATCCAACGCCTCGTTTTTCAGCGTCAGTTTCAGCGGCACGATCTTCAGATAACCCTCCTTCGAGGTCGCGATCACCGACAGGGTCAAGCCATCCTCTCCGGGTGCCGTATAGGACTTCGGAGCCGTAACCGTCAGGGTCGTCTCCTCCAGCTCGGCGCTCCATCCTTCGGGTGCCTGGAGCAGCGCCTCGACAACATTCGTCTGCACGACCTCGAACTGCCGCGTTTCGCCCAGGAAGAACGTCTCGTTCTCTCCGGCTTCGATCGTCAGGTCGAAGTTGTCGTAAACCGGGAAGGAGCATTTCTCGCCCGTAACAAGCTCGACCGAAAACAGGTGGTTCTCTTCATCGTAAACCACCGACTTGAACACGGAACTGTAACCGAAAGAGACATTCGCTCCTACCGCATTGACCGGCTTGCCGTCCTGCTGCAACGCACTCCACGAACTTCCGCCGTCGTAGCTCACCTCCCATGTTCCGTCGGCCGAAACCCGCAGCTGCGGAGTAATGCCTTCAGCATCGGGCTGGTGTTCGCCGTCGACCATGGGCCATGCCGAGACATCCGCGCCGCTGCCATCCTTGATCCGCGTAACGGTGACTCCATTGTCCAGGCTCACGGTCCAATAACCCTCGGCGTCGATCCCCAGTACCGGAACCAGAGCGTCGAGTTTCTCGCCCTCGATAACGGAATACTGGCTGCCATCGCTCATCTCGATCACATATCCCTTGTCGTTCTCCTTGATGCCGACGATCACCTTCGTCTCGGTCAGCAACTGATGGAACGCCACGAGGCTCGTATTCACATCACCGACCTTCGATTCCAGAGCAGCCACACGGGCCCGCAGGCTGTCGATCTCGTCCTGGATCCCGTCGTCCTTCTGGCACGATTGCAGCACGAAGGCCGAAACCGCTGCAATCCACAAAAACAATTTATTCATAGACAATTCAAGATTGGTTTTCCGTATCATAAGGAATCAGTTCCGACAAAACCCGCTCGCGGAACCACACATCGTCATTCTCCCGCAGCAGTCCGGCCAGCTCCCGGCACAGCGTGGCGAAGAGTTCGGGGCACGTCGCGGGATCGAGACTCTGCAACTGGTAGGGATCCTGCACGTCATCGTACAGCAGCACCCGTTTGAGCCGACCGTCACGGTCGATGCACAACTCCATCGTGTGCGTGGCGGTCTTCAGGCCCCGGGCTTCGGGGAAGAAACCGCGAACCTGACCTTCAGCATCGCGTTCGCCGTCGAGATTGCGCATGTAGAGCGCCGCACGCGGGCGTTCGGGCTGCACGGCATCCTGCCGCAGCACCGCCGAGAAGTCACGTCCCTCGACGCTCTCCGGGATCCGGTCGCCCAGACCCGCCAGGCCCAGCACCGTCGGCATGATGTCGGGCGTCGAGAGCAGCAGGTCGTCCACCCGGTGCTGCAAACGCCCCGGATAGCGCACCAGGAAGGGGATGTTCAGCGATTCGCGCCAGATGGAGTTCTTCGGGTCGGCAACCGAATGGCTCGTCATCGTCTCGCCGTGGTCCGAGGCGAAGACGACGATCGTATTGTCGGCCAGGCCCATGTCATCCAACACTTTCAACAGGCGGCCGAACTCCCGGTCGATGCCGCTCACGTTGGCGAAGTAGTAGCGCGCAGCAGCCGCCTTGGCCATCGTCGTGTCGGCATTCTCACGCACAAGCAGCTCCGTCAGCGACTTGTCCTTATAGAGCTCGTAGCCCTCCAGATCACAGTCCTCGGTCGAGGCGTAGGGCGAATGCGGCGGATTGATGCCCAGCATCATGAAGAACGGCTTTTCGGGATTGCGCTGTGCAT
The DNA here is from genome assembly GCA_944321755.1 of uncultured Alistipes sp. Taxonomy (GTDB): domain Bacteria; phylum Bacteroidota; class Bacteroidia; order Bacteroidales; family Rikenellaceae; genus Alistipes. The sequence continues at coordinate 11,291 of CALUMM010000042.1, read as the reverse complement.
CCCGGTTTTCGATATACTCGATCGCCTTCGAGATCTCGTGCTGCGGAGACCACTCGTCCACGTCGTGGCGGTTGCCCTCCGTATCCCAGTAATGGGGATGCTTGTGCACGTCGTAGGTGCCGTAGGAGTACCAGTAGTTGAATCCGTGGCGGCGTTCGGGCGGCGTATAGGCATCCCATTCGGGCACCATGTCGCTCACGTAGGTCCCCGGGCGCTGCGGGTTGTTCTTCGTCGGGTGGTCGACGTGGAGTTTGCCGATGTAGGCGCAGTCGTAGCCCGCCGCCGAGAAGACGTCGCCGATGCACTCGGCATCCTCACGCAACGTGCTCTCCGGACGCTCCGACATACAGTTCAGCACCACCCCGTTCCGCTCGGGATACATCCCCGACAGGAGCATCCCACGGTGGGGGCTGCTCACCGGGAAGTTGCTCACGGCCTCGCTCAGCACCACGGCTTCCCGGGCAAAACGATCGAGGTTCGGAGTCGAGACCGGATCGCCCTGCCAGGCTACCTGCGAGGCGAATTCCGGATCGGACCAGAAACCCAGCGAAGAGTTGCGGTACTGGTCCGGAAATACATAGATCACGTTGGGGCGCTCGGCCGCAGACGGCCCGCAGGCAGTCAGGGCGAGGCCCGCAAACGGAATCACATTCTTGATTTTCACCATATTCGTCTTATTTCTGTTCTGTCAGTTTCACTTCGCGCGTCGCGCCTTCCCGACAGCTGAAGGTCAGCACCGTCCGATCGCCGACGACCTCCGCCCGACACATTTCCGATCCGCCGTCCAGCGTCCAGCGGCCTCGGATCGTCACCTGTACTTCGGAGGCCCGCGAAGGATCGTCGATCCATTTCCGGGAGTAGATGCTCCGCTCGACCCGCTTGCCGTCGGCATCGAATACTTCGTCGCTCGGACCCTCGTAGAAGCGCAGGTCCGGATCGGCCACACTGACCGTCAACGAACCCTCTCCGCCGCCGATCATCACCAGCGACGGCAGCGAAACACGCTCCAGAAGTCCTTCGTTCACCTCGCCGCCGCGGAACAACGCATAACCCACGATGCCCGTCGGACGGTCGCGCAGGATATGCGCCGTCGAGTCGCGCCGCAGCACCTCGTAGGGAAGCTCCCCGGCATAGCGCGCCGCCTCGTCGTCCGAAGCGTGCACCACCATCAGGTATTCGTACCCCTGACCCTCGACCGCACCCTCGCCGTGGTCGATCCACGCCGTGGCGAAGTCGTTTTCGGTCGGCGCGTCGGTCTCCTCGTGCAGCGAGTGCTGGAGGCTCTTCTTCACGCAGACCTTCCCGGCCGGAATCACATAGAGGTTCCGCAGGTTGTCGCGCAACACACCGCCCTGCGGCAGCGTCGCTTCATAGGGGAAGGCCGTCACCCGTTCGCCGTTCACCTCGACCGGATCGGACTCACGCTCCAGAAAGTTCTGGAAAAGGGTCGTATGCACGCCGCCCTCGGCCCGGTTCTCGATGTCGGAACCCAGGCAGACCACCCGGTTGTCGAAGAGGAAGAAGGTCTTCCGGGCCCGCAGCGTACCGTTATACTTGTCGTGGTCGTGGAGTTTCATGGCGAAGAGGCCGTTACGCCCCTCGTGGCTCACGCCCCCGACGAACGCCTCGTCCGACAGCAGCATCTCCTCGTAACCCGAGAAGGTATCCACGTTGCGGATGTCGGCCTTCAACTGCGCCATCGGGATGGCAAGGGCCGTCGTGCCGGGAATGTGGCACCAGTCCCAGCCCTCCTGCCGGAACCCGCTGCCGAAGGCGCTCACCGGATCGCCGTCGCCCAGCAGTTGCAGGCTGCCGTTCGTCAGGTAACGTCCGTAGTGATTGCAGCCCCGGTAGATCTCTGCAGCCCAGATGTAACGGCTGTGCCCCGCCACCGTCACCAGCCAGTCGCCGCGACGATGCGCCAGCGAGGCGTTGTAGCCGTAGACGTGGGTCCCTTCGGGCGAAGCCTCCGCCGAAAAACCCTTCCCGGTGAAGAGCCGCGTATAGGCATCCTCGCCGTCGCAAACCCGCAGGTAGGCGGCCGCCAGTTCCGGATCGATCTCCTGCCGTCCGTCCGGGGATCCGGCTACGGCCAGCCGCGCGTAATGCCACGGAATCAAGGCTCCCTTCCCGTCGGGATGGCGGCCCGACAGGGCCAGCGGGAACGACCGCTGATTGCAGTAGAAACGCATTTCGAGCAGCGCCCGTTTCAGGATCGCATGGCTCTCCTCGCTCACCGCGAAGCGCGTCTTCGACAGCAGCCAAACGGCATTTACACCCCCGCCGTTCAAACCGTCGACCGCATAGGCCGGGTAGTGGTGGCGGTGGTGGAAGATCGTCCCGTCGCTCTTGAAGCAGGGGCTCGTTCCCTCGGTCACCTTGTACCCGTTGTCGACCCACCGCGAGAAGGCCGTCAGGTAGGCCGCCTTCTGCGGCGTGTCGGGCAGCATCACGATGCTCGCCAGACGCCCGATCAGCGAGGTGTTGAAGGCGTCGATGTCCATCCCGGGCACCGAGGGTGGGAGCTTCACCTCCCCTACGCCCGAAAACCACTCCATGGCCTGTTGCACCTCGTGCTCCAGCCCCGCCTCACGCAGCACCTCGCGCATGATGACCGGAGCCGTATAAAAGTTGCGCATACTGTACCCCAGATGGTGCAGGGTTCCCAATGCACTGCCCGCCGCAAAGCCCTGATCCAGCAGGTGGCGCGTCAGCAGGATGTACATCCGTTCGAGTTCGGCCCGTTCGGCAGGGTCCTGCGCGGCGTCGTGCGCCACGGCAATCTGGAACATGAAGTCGTTGTAACCCCGCAGCAGCTGTCCGTTGTCGGCGAAGAGCTTCGCCACATCCGGGTGCCCGAGGTTGATGTAGGTCTCGGCATAACGCACGAACCAGATCGGTTTCCCGCGCAGTGTCCCGTCCGCATTCTCCGTAATGCCATACGACGCGAAACGCTTGCGCAGGTTCTTCATCGGCAGGGGTTTCTTCCCTTCCAGGAGCAGTTCGCGCAGGCGCGTCCCGACAGTCGTCATGTCGTTCTTCGCCGCCTCGTCGATCGTGGCCGGAGCCGCAGGCATCGGATGGCGCCACGACTCAAGCAGCACGAGCCAGTGGTTCTTGGTCCCGGCATTGATGAACGGGGCCTGGAAATCCGCCGTGTGCTGCCGCACGTCCTGGAACGACGAGAGGATCCAGTGGTCGAAGAAGAGTTCGCCCTTGCGGACCCCCTCGACCCGGACGACCACTTCGTCCATTCCCTCTTCGGGGTGGCCCTGCATGTCGCGGTCGAAGGCCACCCAGGCCCCGCGCCAGCCGGTGAAGTTCAGTCCGTAATCGAACCACGCACACGTCCGGCCCTCCTTGCGGAACTCGAAGCGCAACGACCCCTCCAGCGCCTTCGGGGCGTAGACCCAGAAGACGAAGGTCGAAACCGACGTCTCCCGCGGATTGGGATTTTTAGCCAGGTAGCCGACCGGAGCCGCAATACGCAGCTGCGCATTCGGCCGCGACCACTGCCAGCGGACCGAATGGCTGCCGTGCTTGTAGTGGTCGCCGGAAACCTGCAGCGACGAACCGCGCGAAGCCTCAAAAGGCGCCGCGGACTCCTCGAACGAGAGAATCCGCTCGTCGGCAACCTCCTGCAGGGCCTGCGCCGACGCGGTCAGCGACCACACCGCCGTCGCGGCAAGAAAAATCAGTTTACGCATCGATAAGCCGGTTTAGAACAACGGTTCGCCCTTCTCGATGTGCCCCTTGCGGATCAGCGCTTCGAGGAAATAGTAGTCGGCATAGTTCAGCGGCACGTCGATATTGCTGCCGTGCGGGATGCTGCCCACGGAGTGCATCAGCAGGAAGCCGCCATTCTCGCCCACCGGAGCCCGGTAGGCCGGCGACGAGAGCGATTCGATCATCCGATCGGCCTTCTCCCGGTAGAGTTCGTTACCCGTATAGGTGTACATTTCGTAGAGCGCCGAAGCCAGCACGGCAGCCGTCGAAGCGTCGCGCGGCTCGTCGGGGATGTTCGGAGCGTCGTAGTCCCAGTAGGGCACCAGGTCTTCGGGCATGTTCGCGTCGTTGAGCATGAAGTCGGCCACCTTCTCCGCATGGTCCAGGTAACGCTTGTCGCCCGTATAGCGGTAGCACGCCGTATAGCCATAGACGGCCCACGCCTGCCCGCGGGCCCACGCCGACTCGTCGGCATAACCCTGCGCCGTGCAGCGGCCCCGGACATGTCCGTCCGTGAGGTCGTAGTCCACCACATGGTAGCAGCTGTAATCGTCGCGGAAGTGCTCCTGCATCGTCCGGTCCGCATGGCTCACCGCAATCCTGTAGAAGGTGCTGTCACCCGAAAACTCCGTCGCCTTGAACATCAGTTCGAGGTTCATCATGTTGTCGATGATCACCGGGCACTGCCACCCGCGCTTGCCCTGCCATCCGCGGTCGGCATCCCACGACTGGATCACGCCCGGCACCTCGCGGAAACGTGTCGACAGCGACTTGGCCGTCTGGACAATCACGTCGCGGTACTCCGGAATGTTTTTCAGCCGCAGACCGTTGCCGTAGCTGTCGTAGATCATGAACCCGACGTCGTGGTGCCACTGCAGGTACTGGATCGAGTCGAGAATCTCGGTATGCTTGCGCGCACGCTCCGCCCAGGCTTCGTCACCCGTGAGTTCATACATGTACCAGAGGTTCCCGGCGAAGAAGCCGCTCACCCAGTCGTCGGTCGGAACATAGTCGATACGTCCGTTCTTGTAGGTCGAGGGAATGCGGATCGCACCGGTCATTTCGCTCGAATCGGCCAGCATTGCCAACTGCTGCTTGGCTACAGCGATATTTTCGTCGATGATCGAGACACTTTTCGGGGCCTGCGAGCAGGCAACGGCGCCTCCGGCGAAGAGCACGGCCACCGCAAATTTGGTTAAAACAGTCATAAATTCGATTTTGATGGTCAATAGTTACACAAGTAAAATTACATATATGTATGCGAATCAGGCCGAAGAGATGCTCTCCGTTACTGATTTTTTCACTAACCAAACCGCACTTTGCGTACAAAGATAAAATAATTTCCGGACTTCCGCTATTTTTTAACAATTTTTTCCAACCCGATGTAAATTTTTACGATTTTCTGCGTTATAAATTTTGGCGGTCCAATTTCTTTCATTAATTTTGAACAAATTGAATGATATGAAGAAATTCTTATTATACGGTACATCAGCCGTTTTAGGGCTTTTCGCGACTCTGGGGAGCCTGCCCGTACATGCTGCCATCGATGCAAAAATCAACTTCGAAACCGAAATTCCCAAGGCTTTCTCCTGCGGGGAAAACAGCCGGATCGAATTAAGCAAAAAACACTTCAAGGACGGACAACAGTCGCTGCTCTGGAGCTGGACCGCACCCTCGACCCTCCAATACAACGATTTCGGACAACTCATCCGCTCGTTCCGCGTCAAACAGGCCGGCGTCATGCTCTGGATCTACAACCCCAAAGCCATCGACGGCGATCTGCACTTCGCCTTCGAAACACCTACGGGAGAAACTCCCTACCACTTCGATTTCCATCTCGACTTCACGGGCTGGCGCGCCTGCTGGATCAAGTACAACGACATGCCCGGGGACCACGCCTCGCAGCAGATCTCGCGGCTGGTGATCTCCACCCCGGAGGGCGTCCAGAGCGGCGAACTCTTCATCGACCGCCTGACCTTCGCCGAAACCCGTCTGCACGACCAGATCACCCCCGACCAGCAGATCCCCGACAACAACTGCAACCTCAAACGCGCCCTCTGGCACTGGGCACGGCTCTGGGAGTGGGAGCAGTACGAATACGACGAACCGCTGCATGAACTCTCCGCCGACGAGAAAAAACAACTCGACCTGGTGAAGTCCCGCATCAACGCCATCGTCGAGGCCAACATGTCGAGCGGGAACTACATCAACGGAACGATCATCCCGCGCGCGCTGAAGACCTTCCAGAATGCCAATATCCGCCGGACCGAAGACGGCGGCATCATCGGCGCCCCGCTGCTCTCGAACGACGAGTGCAACCGCCCGAAGGGCGAACTCCGTCTCGACGACATCGAAAACATGCTCAACGCCTTCGCGCTGAACAGCTACGTCAACGGCGACCCGAAATACGACGACGACTTCTTCCTGGTCATGGACCACGCCATCGACCAGGGTTTCGCCTTCGGACACGGAAACGGAACCAACCACCACTACGGCTACAACGTGCGCAAGATCTACGACGCCATGTGGCTCATGCGCGACAAAATCGCACAGCGCGGCAAAACCGACGAGTATGTCCGCGTGCTGGCCTACTGGAGCGGACTCTCCGAGACGCGCAAACCCTATGTCTACGGACGTGACGAACTGCTCGACTCGTGGCACACGCTCCTGATGCCCAAACTCATCAGCGCCCTGATGCTCCCCACCGAAGCCGAGCAGTACCGCGCCATGAAGGGGCTCTCGCAGTGGATGTCCGGAAGTTTGGACTTCACGCCCGGCACCATCGGCGGCATCAAGGTCGACGGTACGACCTTCCACCACGGAGGCCTCTACCCCGCCTACTCGACCGGCGCCTTCGCCACGATCGGATACTACTGCAAGGCTGTCCGAGGCACCGACTTCAACCTCACGGAAGAGGCCCGCAAACGCTTCAAACTGGCCCTGCTGACCATGGCCAACTACACCAACCTGCGCGACTGGGGCCTCGGCATCGCCGGACGCCACCCCCTGAACAAGAACGGACGCATCCCCGATGCCGACGTCAACGCCTTCGGACACCTGGCCGCCCTGGGCGACCTGACCGGCAGCGGCAAGAACGTCGATCCCGAACTGGCAGGAGCCTACCTGCGGCTGAAAGGCACCGACAAGGAGCTCAACAGCCTCTTCAAGAAGGAGGGCATCTCCGCAGGTCCCACCCCCTCGGGCTTCTTCGTCTACAACTACGGCGCGCTGGGCATCCACCGCCGCGGCGACTGGATGGTGACCCTCAAGGCCTTCAATACGGATGTCTGGGGCTCGGAGATCTACACCCGGGACAACCGTTACGGACGCTACCAGAGCTACGGTTCAGCCCCGATCATCGGGTCGGGCAACCCCGTCACGGCCGCCGCCAGCGGATTCGTCCAGAACGGCTGGGACTGGAACCGTGTCCCCGGTGCCACGACCATTCACCTGCCCTGGGCCGAGCTTAACAACCCGCTCCCCGGAACCCTCATGGAGCGCAACCCCGAACGCTTCTCCGGCGCCTCGTCGCTCGAAGGACGCAACGGCGTGCTGGCCCTCCACTTCGTCGAGGGCAGCCGCAAGAACTTCACCCCCGGGGCCACGGCCTACAAGACGGTCTTCTGCTTCGACAACCGCCTGGTATTCCTCGGAAGCGGCATCGACAACAACAACACGACCTACCCCACCGAAACGACGCTCTTCCAGCTTCAACTGGCCGACCGAGGCGAAGCGCTGGAAGTCGACGGCGAGATCTACGACACCTTCCCGCTCCAACTCTCGAAGAGCGGCGAACGCCTGGCAATCTCGGACACCAAGGGCAACTTCTACGTGGTGAAGAATGCCGCGGCCCTGAATATCCTCAAGCAGGAACAGACATCGCCCAACGACAAGACCCATGCCATGCAGACCGGCGACTTCGCAACCGCATACATCGACCACGGACGAGCTCCCAAACAGGCCGGATACGAATACGTCGTCTACATCCAGCCCTCGAACAAGGAGATCAACCGCCTGCTCAAGAAGGATGAATACGAGGTGGTGCGCAAGGACAACATGGCCCATGTGGTGAAGGACATCCCGACCGGAATCACCGGATACGTCTGCTTCCAGGAGTACAAGAGCGACGGATTCGTGCGCGGCGTGACCCAAGAGACGATCGTCATGGAGCGCACCGATGCCGACGGTCAGGTCGTCATGAGCGTCTGCACCCCCGACCTGGGCCTCACCGAAAAAACCTATACCACCCGTCAGGAGAGCCAGCCCATCGAAAAGGAGGTGCGGCTCGCAGGCGCCTGGGAACTCGCCAATCCCGCCCCGGGCGTGGAGATCTCGCAGGCCGACGCGGAAACCATACTGAAAGTAACCTGCCGTCACGGACAACCCGTGGAGTTCCGGCTCAAGAAAAAGTAACCTATTTACCCCACAACCTCTATATTTATGAAAAAAACACTGAAACGAATGACTGCGGTCGTGCTGCTTACCCTGTCGGTATTCCTGACGGGAGAGGCTTTCGCACAAACCACCGTGGTCGGACGTGTGGTTGACACCAACAACGTCCCGTTGATCGGCGTCAACGTCGTGGTCAAGGGTACGACCACGGGTACGACTACCGGTATCGACGGCAACTACTCCATCAAAGTCGGAGAAACTCAGACCCTGGTCTTCTCCTACCTGGGTTATACGACCGTCGAGGAGGTCGTCGGCAAACGAACCACCATCAACGTGAAAATGGCGGAGGAAGCCACCCAGCTGGGCGCCGTGGAGATCGTCAACATCGGTTACGGCACCACGACGCGCCGCGACCTGACCGGTTCGGTCGCCAAGGCTGACCTGGGGACCATGATGAAGGCCAATGTCACGAACTTCGACCAGGCGCTGAACGGCCGTATCGCCGGCGTGGTCGTCACCACGGGCGACGGTTCGCTGGGTGCCGAGGCCAACATCACCATCCGAGGCAACAACTCCCTCACCCAGAGCAACGCCCCGCTTTACATCATCGACGGATTCCCCTCCGAAGGGTCGTTCGCCACATCGATCAACCCCGCGGACATCGAGTCGATCGATGTGCTGAAGGATGCATCGGCCACGGCCATCTACGGTGCCCGCGGCGCCAACGGCGTTATCGTCATCAACACCAAGCGCGGTACCGAAGGCAAACCCACGGTGAACTTCAGCGCCTCGTTCTCGCTGAGCCATATCGCCAACAAGGTCGACCTGATGGACAGCTACGAGTTCGTCCGCCTGCAGGAGGAACTCGTCAGCGCCACCTCGATGGCTTCGACCTATTACGGCTACAGCGAGGAGTACGGCCGCAACCTCACGCTCGAAGACTACCGCAACATCCCCGGCATCGACTGGCAGGACCAGCTCTATCGCACGGCCTTCCAGCAGAACTACAACGTCTCGCTCTCTGGCGGAAACAAGGAGGGGCTGCGCTACAACGTCGGATTCTCGGCCCTCGACCAGGACGGTATCATCATCCGCTCGAACTTCCAGCGTTACCAGGGCAAAGCGAACTTCACGCTGCCGATCACCAAGAAGTTGACGCTCAACGTGAACGCCAACTATTCACGCACGGCAACCAACGGCGTGAACCCCACGACGGCCGAAACGACCTCCTCGTCGTCGGGCTGGCTGATGTATTCGGTCTGGGGCTACCGCCCCGTGACGGCCCCCGGGCAGGACATCCTCGACTCAATCCTCGACGCATCGATCGACGGATCGAACGACTACCGCTTCAACCCCGTGAAGACGGCCAAGAACGAGTATCGCAAGACGCTGGTCGACTACCTGAACTCGAACATCGCCCTGACATGGAAGATCACCCCCGAGCTGACCTTCAAGACCACGGGCGGCTACGTGATGAACAAACGCCGCCGCGAGGAGTTCAACGGGACCGATACCTATACGGGTTATCCGGGCTCGCCGAGCGGAAAAGGCGTCAACGGCGCCATCTACTGGACCGACCAGGCCAGCTGGACGAACGAAAACACGCTCAACTACAAGCGCCGCTTCGGCCGCAACCACAATGTCGACATGATGGTGGGTCTCTCGCTCCAGGGCCAGAAAAATACCTATGACGGCGTCTCGGCCACGCAGATCACCTCCGAAGAGCTGGGCATCGCCGGACTCCACACGGGAAACTACCAGAGCGTTGCCAGCAACTACTACGACTGGCGGATGATGTCGATGTTCCTGCGCGCGAACTACAACTTCCGCTACAAGTACTACCTGACCTTCTCGTTCCGCGCCGACGGTTCGTCGAAATTCCCGTCGGACAACCGCTGGGGCTACTTCCCCTCAGTGGGCGCCTCGTGGAACTTCAACCGCGAGAACCTCTTCAAGAATTCGGAGTGGCTCAACAACGGAAAACTCCGCTTCTCGTGGGGCCTCACGGGTAATAACCGCACGCAGACCCCCTATGACTTCTACTCGCAGATCACCGTCACGCCGGGATCGGGCAACTCGTTCGACTACGTCTTCGACGGCACGCGCGTCCCGGGCTACTACTTCTCGAACATGGCCAACGACAAGCTCAAATGGGAGACCACCGAACAGTTCAACGTCGGTATCGACCTGGGCTTCTTCGAGGACCGGCTCAAGGTGACGGCCGACTGGTACGACAAGGTCACGCGAGACCTACTGCTCTACGCCCTGCTGCCCGCCTCGGCCGGTTACGAGCAGGGTATGCTCAACATCGGAAGCATCCGCAACCGCGGATTCGAGTTCACCCTCGAAACCGTGAACATCAAAACCCGGCAGTTCCAATGGTCGACGTCGTTCAACATCGCCTTTAATCGCAACCGGATCCTGGGACTGGTCGACAACCAAAACACGCTCCAAAGTTCCGTCACATGGGAGACGCACTTCAATTCGCAGTTCCCCTACATCTCGCAGGTAGGCAAACCTACAGGTATGATGTACGGGTTCATCTATGAGGGAACCTACAAACCCGAGGATTTCGACGCCAGCGGGAACCTGAAAAGCGGAATCCCCGCCTACAAGGGCAACAAGATGCAGCCCGGCGACCTGAAATACCGCGACTTGAACGGCGACGGCAAGATCGACGACTACGACCGCACAATCATCGGTTGCGGACAACCCCTGCACACCGGAGGTTTCAACAACAGCTTCAACTGGAAGAACTTCGACCTGAATATCTTCTTCTCGTGGAGCTACGGCAACGATATCCTGAACGCCAACCGACTGATCTTCGAATCGGGATGGAAGGCACAGACCAACCAGCTGGCCTCCTATGCCGGACGCTGGACCCCGGACAACCCGACGTCGGACATCCCGCGCGCGGGAGCCACGGGCAGCGAGGAGTATTCGTCGCGCGTGATCGAGGACGGCTCGTTCCTGCGCTTGAAGAACGTCTCCGTCGGCTACACGATTCCGAACCGCCAGCTCCGCAAGGCAGGCATCAGTTCGATGCGTGTCTATGTCTCGGCCGACAACATCTGGACGCTGACCAACTACAGCGGCCCGGATCCCGAGGTCTCGACCCGCAATTCGGTGCTGACCCCCGGCTTCGACTGGTCGGCATACCCCCGCGCCTACGG
>CALUMM010000041.1 GCA_944321755.1 uncultured Alistipes sp. | reverse complement strand
AGATACCCCTTGATCTTGACCATCGACTCGGGGTTGAGGTTGTCCTCCCAGGTCTGCCCCTCCTCGACGTCGTCGGGGTTCTCCTTGGTGAAGAGCGGGTTGAAGAGGCGGATCTCAGCCTCGACGGCATCCTGGGCCGATACCCAGTGGATGACGCCCTTCACGCGGCGGCCGTCGCTCGACGAACCGTTCCCGGACATGGGGTCGTAGGAGCACAACAGCTCGACGATGTTTCCCTCGGCATCCTTGACGACCTCCTCGCACTTGATCAGATAGGAGTAGCGCAGGCGCACTTCGCCGCCGGGCTGCAGGCGGAAGAACTTCTTGGGCGGGTTCTCCATGAAGTCGTCGCGTTCGATGTAGATTACGCGCGAGAAGGGCACCTGCCGTGTTCCGGCGGCTTCGTCCTCGGGGTTGTTCACGGCTGTGAACAGTTCGGTTTTGTCCTCGGGGTAGTTCGTGATCGTTACTTTCAGCGGGTTCAGGACGGCCATGCGGCGCTCTGCGACCTTGTTCAGATCCTCGCGGACGCAGTATTCGAGCTTGGCGAGGTCGATGACGTTGTCGCGCTTGGCTACGCCGACCATCTCGGCGAAGTTGCGCACCGAAGCCGGGGTGTAACCCTTGCGGCGGAGGGCGCAGATCGTCGGCATCCGGGGGTCGTCCCAACCCATGACGGCCCCCTCCTGGACGAGTTTCAGGAGTTTGCGCTTCGACATCATCGTATAGGTGAGGTTGAGCCGTGCGAACTCGTACTGGTGCGAGGGGTAGATCTCCAGCGCCTGGATGAACCAGTCGTAGAGCGGGCGGTGGACGTCGAATTCGAGGGTGCAGATCGAGTGGGTGATCTGCTCGATCGAATCGCTCTGGCCGTGTGCGTAGTCGTACATCGGGTAGATGCACCACTTGTTGCCCGTGCGGTGGTGTTCGGCGTGGATGATGCGGTACATGATCGGGTCGCGGAAGAGCATGTTGGGATGCGCCATGTCGATCTTCGCGCGGAGGACCTTCGCGCCGTCGGGGAATTCGCCGTTCTTCATGCGCTGGAAGAGGTCGAGGTTCTCCTCGACGGATCGGTTGCGCCACGGCGAGGGGGTTCCGGGCACGGAGACCGTACCTCGGTTTTCGCGGATCTGCTCCTGGGTCTGGTCGTCGACGTATGCGAGTCCCTTCTTGATCAGGACGATGGCCCATTCGTAGAGTTGGTCGAAGTAGTCCGAGGCATAGCGTTCCAGGGCCCAGTCGAACCCGAGCCAGTGGATGTCTCGCTTGATCGAATCGACGTACTCGACATCCTCCTTGACGGGGTTCGTGTCGTCGAAGCGGAGGTTGCACTTTCCGCCGTACTTCTTGGCCAGGCCGAAATTGATGCAGATGCTCTTGGCGTGTCCGATGTGGAGGTATCCGTTGGGTTCGGGCGGGAAACGGGTCTGTACGCGCGTTTCGCCTTTGGCGATGGACTCTTCGATGATCTCTTCGAGGAAGTTCAGCGACTTCTCCCGGGTTTCATTGGTTTCGCTTGCCATATTGTGTAAATCCTGTATTTGTACGTTATTGTGGTGCAAAAGTACGTTTTTTCTCGGATGTTGGTGTGGCTCGGAGCCAGAACTTTGCATTTGCAGGCGAAAAAATCGTTTTCGCACGGCAAAGTCCGTTTTCTTCCGGGGATTTTCGTTCGCCCCATTCCTTTCCGCTCAGAGTCCTTCCTTCCGGCATTATTCTCTTTTCGGGGCCGACCGGTGTCGGAGCCCCGGATGTCATTTTTTCTTGATATGGATATGGCGGGGACCCACCTCATCGCAGATGGGGCAGTAGATGTATTCGTCCTTTCCGGTATAGCTGGGTGAGTATTGGATGATATCGATGCCGTCCTTGCTGCGGTCATCCGACGGGGTCGAAGACTTGTCCTCGTGGTTCGACCCGGACTTGCCGGCCGCCGCACCCATATGTACCTGTCCGTTGCTGTCGTATCCGATGCCGGTGCCGTTCTGGATTCTGCCGGCCATCGTCGTGAATCCCTGTCCGTTGCAGTTGCGGCATGCCTTCGAACCGCCGCATGCCGAACAGGGATACCAGATGCCTCCGTATCCCATCACGCCGCCCACTCCGTGACAAATCGGGCAGATCTTCGTTCCGTGGCACCACGTGCAGGGTATGACGGTCAGCGTCGAATAGGAACCGTCGGCATTCTGTGTGTAGTCGCAGTAGCCGCCGTTGGGCAGTTGCTGGCGCCACGACCGGGGATTCCCCGTATTGCCCGTATTTGACGGCGTGTTGTTGGCGGCGAGATTCTCCGACGAGTTGTCCGAGGTTTCGTAACCGCCGCCCACGTACACGATGTCTTTGCCGTCATCCCATTGCTCGCTGATGAAGTCGGAGGGGGACGACGAGGCGGTGCGGTAGGACTGGGCGACGTTGTTCCCGACCTTGAAGGTCGAGTAGACGGCGAAGTATTCGCCGTCGCCGAATTCCAGCAGCGTGAGGTTGTAGCCTTCGTCCCATTTGGCCCGGATCTGCTCCCGGAGGCTCTCCTTCGACGTGGCCCAGAGATACCCCTGCCGATCGTAGTTGGAGTTCTTGCTCATGACGATGAACCAGTGGGTTCCGGTGTAGGTGGCCTGGGTGATGCGGAATCCTTCGTTCCACTTCTTGCGGATCTGCGCCTCGCTATCCGACCAGTTTTCGTTGCTGACCGTGTACTGGTCCGTATATCCCGTACCTTTGGACAGGACGATAAACCAGTGTGTGCGGTTCGACGCGATGGAGGTGAGGTAGTATCCTTCGCTCCGTTTCCTGTATATCCAATCGCCAGGCCAGTCGGCAGCGTAGTGGTAGGTCTGCCCCGTAAATCCGGTATTTTTTGCCATGGTGACGAACCATCCTTGGGAGGTATAGGCGGCCGAGGTGATGTAGCGGTTCTCGTCCCAGTTGGCCTTGATCTTGTCCTGCTGCAGGGCGTTGCCGGCACCGCTGCAGAACCACGTCTGAGATTCATAACCCAGTTTGCTCTGCGTGAGCAGGAAAAGCTGGTCCTGCGCCGCAGCTGGCGTTCCGATGGCAAGCAGCAACACCGGAATTCCGATTTTTCGGAGCAATCCCTTCATGATGGAACCTGTTTTTTATGATTGTTTTTGGGTTGTATCCGCTCTTTGGGGCCGAGCCGTCCGCCTCCGCACCTATCAGCGGGGATGGTGGGGTGCGTGTCGCCGGGGGCCGATGTCGAAGAGCCGCTGGATGTCGACCGAGAGCTGTACGACCTGCTGGGTTCCGAGTCCGGTTCCGTCGTAATGGAAGACCATGCCGGTCTCGACGTGCAGCGTGTCGTGGAAGAACTTGCGGTCATAGCCGACCCACGTGCGGTTGTAGATATGCTCCGTGGTGGCGTAGAACGACTCTCCGGCATAGAGCCCGTCGAGCCCGTAGGTTGCCCCGGTCGAGGGGTTGGCGATGTAGTTGCGCAGGGGCTGGAGGTTCTTGCCGAGGTAGAGGTTGTTTTGGATCTTGACGCCCCATCGTGAGATCGTGACGTCGAGTTGTCCGCCGTATGGTTTTCGCCAGGCGTGGTCGACGCTTCGTCCGCGCTGCGGGGCGAAGAGGATGCCGCCGCGGATATCGAAATCGAAGAAGGCGTTGAATTCCCAGCCGACGTAGGGATTCATGAGGAGGTTGTCCGTGACGTTTTCGTTGAGCATCGAGCCCGCGAAGTGGAACATCGAGAAGGCGTACCCGACGTAGAATCCGGGTTGGGTGGAGTATCGTCCTGCGGAGAGGATGCGGAACATCTCGCGGGAGGCTTCGGAGTACATGCCTTCCCAGTCGATGGCCATTTCGACGTATGTTTTGGGCCGTTCGGTGGAGACGTATCGCCCGAGGAATCCCGACAGCCGGTTGTGGTAGAATCGCGTGGAGTCGCTGAAGAAGGCTGCGGAGTAGTCTCCCATGAGCTCCTTGCGGTTGAAGATACCGGCGTTTGCCTGGACGTTGGGGGTCTTGAAGCGGTAGTACATCAAGGGTTTGACGTCGCTCAGGAAGGGGTCGCCCTGGGGGTTGTACTGCCCGAAATTCTGGAGCATTTCGACCCCGAAGACGAGTTGGTTTTTCTCCTGCCATTCGACGCCGATGCGGGGCGTGAGCCGGGCGCTGAAGAGCGTCCGGGACTCGTTGAAATCGTTGTTTGCGTATTCGCGGTTGTCGAACCGGGTTTCGAAATCGGCACCGACGAGGATCTTCTGGGCACGCAGACCCCCCCCCGAGATCATAAGGGCCAGGGCCAGGACGAGCACTTTTCTGCGAGACATAAATCTTCTGAATTGAGGCCTCAAAAATAGACAAAATATTTTTTATTTGATTACTTTTGCCGCATAAATCACTCATAGCGACGGAATATGCGTAAAATCACGAATGAGGAGTTGGGGCGTCCGACGGCGGAGGAGTTTGCCGCACAGGAGAAGCTGCCGGTGACGGTGGTGCTGGACAACGTGCGTTCGGCGCAGAACGTGGGTTCGTTTTTCCGGACGGGGGATGCCTTTGCCGTGGAGGGGATCGCGCTGTGCGGGATTACGGCGACGCCACCGTCGCGTGAGATCCACAAGACGGCGCTGGGTGCGGACCAGACCGTTCCGTGGCGCTATTACGCGACGACCGGGGCGTGCCTCGGCGAGCTTCGGGCCGCGGGTTATCGGGTGCTGGCCGTGGAGCAGGTCGAGGGGGCCGCGATGCTCGACGACTTCACGCCGCAGCCGGGGGTAAAGTATGCGCTGGTCTTCGGCAACGAGGTGGACGGGGTGAGCCAGTCGGCGGTGGACCTGTGCGACGGGGCGCTGGAGATTCCGCAGGCGGGGACGAAGCATTCGCTCAACGTGTCGGTTTCGGGCGGCGTTGTTCTGTGGAGTTTTTTTTGCCAAATCTATTCAAAGCGCTATCTTTGCCGCGCTGAAAAACTTAAAAACTGAGAAAAATGTCCGTAGAGAGTACAGTTCGGGCGGTTACGACCTACCGCCTTACGGAGATGAAGCAGCGGGGCGAGAAGATCGCCATGCTGACCTCGTATGACTATTCGATGGCAAAGATCGTCGATGCCGCGGGTGTCGACGTGATTCTGGTGGGGGACTCGGCGGCCAACGTGATGGCCGGTTACGAGACGACGCTTCCCATCACGCTCGATATGATGATCTACCATGCGCGTTCGGTGGTCCGGGCCGTGGAGCGTGCGCTGGTTGTCGTGGACCTTCCGTTCGGCACCTACCAGGGGAACTCGAAGGTGGCCCTCGACTCGGCGATCCGGATCATGAAGGAGACCGAGGCCGATGCGGTGAAGATCGAGGGCGGGGAGGAGATCCTCGAATCGGTGCAGCGCATTCTTTCGGCCGGAATCCCGGTGATGGGACACCTGGGTCTGACGCCGCAGTCGATCCACAAGTTCGGGACCTACGCCGTGCGGGCGAAGGAGGAGGCCGAGGCCGAGAAGCTGGTTCGCGACGCGCATCTGTTGAGCGAGGCGGGGTGCTTCGGCATAGTGCTGGAGAAGATCCCGGCGGCGCTGGCCACGCGGGTGACGTCGGAGATCCCGACGCCGACGATCGGCATCGGGGCGGGCCCGGGCTGCGACGGCCAGGTGCTGGTGATCCACGACATGCTGGGGATCAACAAGGGCTTCTCGCCGCGTTTCCTGCGCCGCTATGCCGACCTGCATACGGTGATGACCGAGGCGGTGGGGCAGTACGTGCAGGATGTGAAGGCGTGCGATTTCCCCAACGAGAAGGAGCAGTATTGATTCCGGGACCGGGATCGGCCAGGCAAAGGCGGGCGTTGTCCATCGACAGCGCCCGTTTTTTTGTCTGCGAAGTATGCCCGCGAAGTATGCCCGCGGAGTTTACCCGCGAAATGTCTGTCGGCGAACTTTTTGCTTGCGGCTGTTCTCGCACTTCCTACTCTTCGGCCTTTTCGACGGAGAGAACCTCCTCCACTTCGAAGACTCCCGTATAGTCGGCCGCAAACCCCTCGTCGGAGGGACCCTTGTAGCGGACCTTCAGTTCGGCCCACGCGGGTTTGCCGTTCTTTTGGCCACCGGTTGCGCGGTCGTATGCGCGTTCGAGCGCGCCGCTTCGGTCGACGATCCAGTACTCGGCGGTGTCGCCCTCGGGAACGAACGAGCGCACCTCGTGGGCCATCACCACCCGTCCGCGGAGATGGAGAACCGAATCGGCGGGATATTGCGCGGCCTTTGCGGTCCGGGTATTCGGGACGGCTGCGGCCGTTTCGCTTTCCGTGGGGGCATTCCCGGCGTTTTTCCGAGGCCCGGAACCGCAGGCGGCAAGGAGCAGCAGGGCGGCTGCCGTGAGGCAAAGTTGTGGTTTCATACCTGTCAGGTTTGGATTTGACTCGGCGACAAAAATAGGGAAAAATCCGAAACGGCCTCAACTCTTGATAAAATGTTGATAAAAAGTGGGCGAAGGGGAGCTGGATTTTAGGCTGTTTCGAAAAAAATGATTACTTTTGCGAGCAACAAAAATCCACGTTCATTATGTCTTTTATCAATGAGAGGGTTCAGCCCGAAGGACTTACGTTCGACGATGTGCTGCTCGTACCCGCCTATTCGGAAGTGTTGCCGCGAGAGGTCGATATCCGGACCCGTTTTTCGCGAAATATCAGTCTCAACATCCCGGTTGTGTCCGCCGCGATGGATACCGTAACGGAGGCCCCGCTGGCTATCGCCCTTGCGCGCGAAGGAGGCATCGGTGTGATCCACAAGAACATGACTATCGCGGAGCAGGCCGCTCAGGTGCGTCGGGTGAAGCGTGCGGAGAACGGCATGATCTACGATCCGGTGACCATTTCGAAGGAGAATACGGTAGGGGACGCGCTGAATCTGATGAAGGAGAACAAGATCGGAGGAATCCCGGTTGTTGACGCTGATCGCAGGCTGATCGGCATTGTCACGAACCGGGATTTGCGTTTCCAGCGGGACATGGATCGCCGGATTTCGGAGGTGATGACCCCGGGGGACCGCCTCATCACGACGCACCGCACCGATCTGGCGCACGCTTCGGAGGTGCTGCTGAACAACAAGATCGAGAAACTTCCGGTTGTGGACGACGAGGGACACCTCGTGGGTCTGATCACCTATAAGGATATTACGAAGGTGCAGGATCATCCGAATGCGTGCAAGGATGACAAGGGCCGTCTTCGCGTGGCTGCGGGCGTAGGGATCACCCCCGACGCAATGGATCGTGTGGCGGCGCTTGTTGCCGAGGACGTGGATGCCGTGGTGCTGGACTCCGCGCACGGACATTCGCGCAATATCGTGCGGACGCTCCGGGAGATCAAGGCGAAATATCCGACGCTGGACGTCGTGGTGGGCAACATCGCCACGGCCGAGGCTGCGAAGTTCCTGATCGAGGCGGGTGCCGACGGCATCAAGGTGGGCATCGGCCCGGGCTCGATCTGTACGACGCGCATCATCGCGGGCGTGGGTGTTCCGCAGCTGTCGGCGATCTACGCCGCCTCTTCGGCTGCCAAAGGATCGGGTGTTCCGGTGATTGCCGACGGCGGTCTGCGCTACTCGGGCGATATTGTCAAGGCGCTGGCTGCGGGCGGCGACTGCGTGATGATCGGTTCGATGTTCGCCGGTACGGAGGAGGCTCCGGGCGAGACGATCATCTACAACGGCCGCAAGTTCAAGGCTTACCGCGGCATGGGCTCGATCGACGCCATGAAGGCGGGCTCGGCCGACCGCTACTTCCAGAAGGGTTGTGAAGGGAACATCAACAAACTCGTTCCCGAAGGCATCGTGGCCCGCGTACCGTTCAAGGGATCGCTGAGCGAGACGGTCTACCAGTTGATCGGCGGACTGCGTTCGGGCATGGGCTACTGCGGCGCGAAGGACATTCCGGCGCTGCAGACGGCTCAGTTCATCCGGATCACGGCTTCGGGAATGCACGAGAGCCACCCGCACGACGTGACGATCACGAGCGAGGCCCCGAACTATTCGAGCGAGCATTAAACCCGAATGGCGATGAATCCGGAAATTGCGGCGTGCGGGCTGTTCTGCGGCGGGTGCCGGAAATACGTCAAGGGAACATGTCCGGGATGCCATGCCAACGCGAAGGCGACGTGGTGCGGAATCCGCACGTGTTGCATCCAACACGGATGGCAGAGTTGTGCCGCATGTACGCTGATGCCGCTGGACGAATGCCGGAAGTTCAACAACTTCATGGGCAAACTTTTCGGATTGGTCTTCCGTTCCGACCGCAGGGGGTGCATTGAGCGGATCCGCGAGGTGGGGGAGAAGGCTTTTGCCGAAGAGATGCGTTTGGCCGGGTCTTTTAATCGTCCGATAAGAAAATAAAGAAAACCTACAATCATGCAGGAAAAGATATTGATTCTCGACTTTGGCTCGCAGTACACGCAGCTTATCGCGCGTCGCGTGCGCGAGTTGAATGTCTATTGCGAGATTCACCCCTTCAACAAGATCCCGGCTTTGGACGAGTCGGTGCGGGGTGTGATTCTTTCGGGCAGCCCCTATTCGGTGCGGGACGCCCAGGCCCCGAATCCCGACCTCTCGGCCATCAAGGGGCACCTTCCGCTGCTGGGCGTCTGCTACGGCGCGCAGTTCCTGGCCTCGGCCTTCGGCGGCGAGGTGCAGCCTGCTCCGAGCCGCGAGTACGGACGTGCCATGTTGACGGTGGGCGATGCGACGGATGCCCTGATGACGGGTCTTCCCTCGCCGACGCAGGTGTGGATGTCGCACGGCGATACGATTACGCGCGTTCCCGATACCTATCGGATCGTCGCCAGCACGGAGGACGTGCGCGTGGCGGCGTTCCACATCGAGGGTGAACGGACGTGGGGCATCCAGTTCCACCCCGAAGTCTACCACTCGACCGACGGCAAACAGTTGCTGAAAAATTTCGTGGTGGGGATCTGCGGCTGCCGACAGTCGTGGACCTCGGAGAGCTTTGTCGAGACGACCGTGCGCGAGCTGCGAGAGAAGCTGGGCAGCGACAAGGTGGTGCTCGGCCTGTCGGGCGGCGTGGATTCGTCGGTGGCGGCGGTGCTGCTGCACCGGGCCATCGGGCAGAACCTCTACTGCATCTTCGTCGATTCGGGCCTGCTGCGCAAGAACGAGTTCGAGGAGGTGCTGGCTTCCTATAAGGATATGGGCCTCAATGTCAAGGGCGTAAAGGCCGGAGCGAAGTTCCTGGGCGACCTGGCGGGTGTCTCGGACCCCGAGACGAAGCGCAAGATCATCGGTCGCGACTTCGTGGAGGTCTTCAACGAGGAGGCGATGCAGATCAAGGATGTGCGGTGGCTGGCGCAGGGAACGATCTATCCCGACGTGATCGAGTCGTGCTCGGTGAACGGGCCTTCGGCGACGATCAAGTCGCACCACAACGTGGGCGGACTGCCGGAGAAGATGAACCTGCGGATCGTAGAGCCGCTGCGGCTTCTGTTCAAGGACGAGGTGCGGCGCGTGGGTCGCTCGCTGGGGATCTCCGAGCAACTGATCGGGCGTCATCCCTTCCCGGGACCGGGCCTTGCGATCCGCATCCTGGGGGACATCACGCCGGAGAAGGTCGAAATCCTCCAGAACGTCGACAAAATCTATATCGACTCGCTGCGGGCTGCGGGTCTGTACGATCAGGTTTGGCAGGCCGGGGCGATCCTGCTTCCGGTGCAGAGTGTCGGGGTGATGGGCGACGAACGGACCTACGAGCGATGCGTTGCGCTGCGTGCGGTGACCTCGACGGACGGCATGACGGCCGACTGGGTGCACCTTCCCTACGAATTCCTGGCGAACGTGTCGAACGACATCATCAACAAGGTGAAGGGGGTGAACCGGGTAGTCTACGACATCTCGTCGAAACCGCCCGCCACGATCGAGTGGGAATAACCCGGTTAAGAACCGGGTTCTGTGGGCGAAGGTATGTCAAAAGGTTCGGAAGCAAATCTGCGCTTCGACCGTTATAAAATGCAAAAACGGACCTGTCTGCATGGACAGGTCCGTTGCCGTATAAACCGGGGCGGATTCAGCCTTCGGAAACCCCGTGAGGTTCAGCAGCCCCTAATCCCGGCTTTTTAAGCCGGCGCACTTTGCTTGGAGCGGAAAAAGAATCGTCGGAATTCCGAGCGCCTGGAACGGGAGGCTGTAAAGGCTTGATCTTACTGCGCCCGTTCAGCGAGGGGTTCCGAAGATTCCCGCGAAAGCAACTTGCGGCTGGTTTTGGTGGTACCTTTTGCCATCAAAAGGTACCCGGCTAAGAGCCGGGTTTTAGGGGCTGCTGAACCTCACGGGGTTTCCGAAGCGTGAATCCGCCCCGGCGAATAGGAAAGCAACGGAAACCGATTTCGGTTTCCGTTGCTTTTTTGTGTTGCCCCTCCCGATTTCCAATTCGCTTTTCCGCGGAAATCGCTATCTTTGCCACGGAAAATAGCGCGCACGGCATGAAGGATTTTGCAGCCATAGATTTCGAAACGGCCAACGGTCAACGTTCGAGTGTCTGTTCGGTGGGTGTTGTTGTGGTGCGCGGCGGGGAGGTGTGCGATACGTTTTACAGCCTGATCCGGCCGCGCCCGAACTATTACAGCCGCTTCACGACGGCGATTCACGGTCTGACCTATGAGGATACGGCCGAGGCTCCGGATTTTTCGGAGGTGTGGCGCGAGGTGGCGCCGCGCATCGAGGGCCTTCCGCTTGTTGCGCATAATTCGCCCTTCGACGAAGGGTGCCTTCGTGCGGTGTTTGCGCTCTACGGGATGCCTTATCCCGGCTATACGTTCTACTGTACGTGCCGGGCCTCGCGGCGGGTTTTCGGGCGGCAGCTTCCCAATCATCAGCTGCATACCGTTTCGGCGGCCTGCGGCTTCGACCTCGAACACCACCACCATGCGCTGGCCGATGCCGAGGCGTGCGCGCGTATTGCGCTTAAAATCCTATAATCCCAATTCCACCTGGAATCTGAATTCCCACCCGTCATCGGGGAGTTTTCCTGCGGCGTGGGCCACCCGATCGTAGAAATGGTAGGAAAAGTCGGCCTGGACCTTGAGCGAATGTCCGATGATGTAGCGTGTAATGCCCAGCGTGGATTGATTGCGCCGTTTGTAGCCGGTCAGCGGGTGGATTTCGCGTTCGGGAAAGAGCGTTGAGTTGCGCAGGGCGATTTCCCATTTTTTGTCGAACAGATAGCTGGTCTGGACATTGAGCCCGCATCCGGTGTATACGAAGTCGGAGTTTCCGGCTCCGAAGCGGGGGTCGACGCAGGTGCGTCCCATGAAGTCGGTGTAGAATGCGAATCCGCGGTATTTGAGGATGAAGTCCACGAAGTAGGAACCGATATTTCGGGTGGCGTTGTCGGGCATGGTGTTGCCGCGCTGACCGCTGAGTCGTGAAGCCTTGTGGTTATAGGCATAGGCTCCGGCCAGGAGGATTTTGGGTCGTTTTTCGCCGGCGAAATCGCCCTCGATCACATCGCCCTTTGCCGAGAAGTGCCCCAGGGGATAGAGTTCCAGGCGTCCGGTGTATGCGAGTCCTCCGTTGTCTGTCGATCCCCAGTTGCGGCCTTCGCCGAGGGTTACGGAGCCCTTGAATGCGAGGTCGAACCCTTCGGTGCGGTCGAGGTTGTACTCGCCGAAGAGCCCGAAATCGCGGTCGAGGTTGAATTCGCCGTTGACGATGCTTCGGTCGACGAACTGCAGGGCGCTCGACGAGTTGATTCGCGCACGGTTTGCCTTGACTTTGGTTTGTCCGAATCCGATGTTCCATTTCGGGCTGGGAACATAGTAGATGATGGCATCGCGGACGATGTTCATGTTTCCGTTTGGGAGGGGTTCGGCGTCGTATCCTGTGAATCCCAACTGGATGGAGTAGACGAGTTTTGGGGTGTAGACATAGCCGTCGAACCGCAGTCGGAGCCGTTTGACGCGGGCGTCGGTTTTGGTGAGTGAGAACCTGTCGTCGAAGGAAAGGGCCAGAAGGTTCTGCATCCGGAACCGGAGAGTGAGTTCGAACCAGTTGTTTTTTGGGCGGAATGTGATACCTTTTCCGACCTCGATATTTGGCATGTTGCGGAGTTGGGCGAGGAGTTCCTGGGTGGAGTCGGGCACGATGACTGGCGTTGCGGGGGATTTGTCGGGCCGTTTTCCGGACTGTTGGGCCGGGGCGGGGTTCGGAAGGCAACATCCGAGAGCGAGGGAAGCGAGCAGGAGGAGTGCGTTTTTTTTCATGTTCGGTATTTCTGTTTGTAAGCGATCGGAGCCGAATGGGATGCAGCAAAAAATGTGCAGAGGTTCCGGGGTGTCGGTGCAAAGGTGGCCCCGGAATCTGAAATGAATTTGAAACCGTGAGTGTCCGGTTGTAAGAAACGATCGGTTTGTGAAATGTGGCGGATGTTCTGGTCGTCCGTTTTCTTCCGCATTTGCCGGCTTCCGTCTGGCCGGACCGGGCCGGACCGAGCCTTCGGCTCCGACAAACGGAAACCCCTGCAAATTTTAATTTGCAGGGGTTTCCGTTTTTGTTCGGCGGGCTTCCGCCGAACGGTCCGGCCGAGGGAGTTCGGTGCCGGGTCTATTGTTTTCGGGTTGCGGCGGAGTCCGCCGGGATATTGACGATGATTTGAATGTCGTCTGGGGGGATGCAGCTTTGGTCGTTGCAGATCATCCATTCGATATTGACTTCGACCTGGGCATTTGGGGCTGAGAGTTCCACGCGCTGGGCGAACCGAGCCTTTCCGGAGAAGGTACCGATCTCGATTCCGAACATTTCGTCGAAATAACGGTGCGGTTTGGTCAATTGGACAACTCCGCCATCCAGAGTTGCGCCTTTTCCGGGTTTGATATCGAAGGTGGTGGCATTCGGTCCCTCCTTGTAGGGGCCCATATCGTACATGTGATACCCCGGCGGGATCGTAGCATCGAGGAGGATCCGATAAGAGTTTCCACCCAGGTGTTCGACCGATTTTTGCCAGACGACGCTTTGAGCGGAGGCTGTTACGGCGGAAAACAGTGCCAGGACGGGTAAAAGGATACGAATTACGTTTTGCATGGCTCAGATTCAGGTTATTCGTTTTCCGGGTTGATGCTTCGCTGCAAGAGGTTTTCGTACATCTGGGTCGTATTCCGGGAGGTCTCGATCGCCTTTTCGAAATAGCGGCGAATCCGGGCCTTTTGTTCGTCCGACGCCTGTCCGTACAGATCGCTCAGTTCGAATCCGTAAGTCTTCATTTGTGGCGAGAACCACTTTTCGAAATAGTCGATAACCCCGTCGATATCACCCTGTTGTTTCAGCTGTATGATACGCAACAGACTGTATGTATCGTGCCTGGGCGAGAGTCCGATTGCACCCAGCAGTGCGATGGATTCCGCCAGGGCCGTCGAATCGTATTGTTTTTCGACGACGTGCATGTAGGCCCGGGAGGTGAAATAATTCTCCACCTTGTCATCTCCGAGCAGCCGGTTCGCCGTTGCCTTGTTGAGCAGAATCTCCTGGAAAATGGCATCTCCGAAGGTTGTGTTTCGGGAGAGCATCCGGAAAAATTCGGGATTGTAGCGTTCCTCGTCGCTTCCGGCCCAGAACATCTCCGTAATTACGTCTTTCTCTTCGGGTTGCACATGCCGGAAGAGCATCTGCAGGTAGGGCAGTCCCGTTTCGAAACATTTGTTCCGTTCGTAGGCGGCCTTCAGTTCCCGGAGTGAATTTTCGGGCACCATGGCTTTTTTCGTAAGCAGGATGAATGTTCCGGCATCCTTGACTCCACCGACGAAGCGGTTGATTTCATTTCCGTCGGCATCGATCACCAGGAAGGTCGGTACGGCCTTGACCTTGTATTTTTTGCCGAATTCCGGGCCTTCGCCTTCGAGGAGGTTGATTTTGAGGTTGACGAAATGCTCATTGAAGAAGTCTCCGGCCTCCTTTGTGGGGAAAATCTTGGTGTTGACCTGGACGCAAGGCCCGCAAGAGGAGGTGAATACATCGACGAAGAGGAGTTTTCGGCCGTCTGCCTGCTTGCGGACCTTTTCGAGTGCTTCGGCGAAGCTTCCCTTTTCAAACTGAACGCCCTGTCCCGAACTGCTCCAGCAGATACCAGTCAGGAAGAGCAGAAGAAACCATTTTTTCATCATTTCACAAGTTTCAAGGTTTCCGTTTTTTCAATAGGTGTTCTGTACGATCCGCCCCTGACTCAGCAGGATTTCATTCGTGGGCAGCGGAGCGGCAAACCGGCGGCTCTTCTTGTCGAGCGTATAGGTTTTCAGCTCGCCGTCGAGCGTGAATTCCGTGGCCGTATAGGGGTAGAATGTCCGGGTGAGCGTCACGTCGTCGATATCGGTTTCGTTGTTGTTGTAACGGCGGATATCGGACCAGCGGGTTGCAAAGGTCAGTTCGCGGATGCGTTCGTCGGCGATCTTGAGGATGGCGTCGTTCTGCGAGGTGGCGGTCAGTTTCGGGGTTCCCGGCCGCATCCGGGCATTCCGCAGCGGGACGAGGGTCTCCATGGCCTCCTGCCACTCACCCAGCCGGGCCTGGCACTCGGCTTTGGTAAGGATCATCTCCTGGACCGTCGGTCCGAAGGGTTGGTTGGACATTCCGAAATACATGTACATTTTCGTCGAAATGTCTTCCTTGCCAAGGAACCATCCGAACTTGTCCACAATCAGGAATTCATAGCGCAGGTCGTTTTCCTGATCGTACTTGCCGAGCAGAAAATCGCTGACGGGGATTATCATTGCTCCGATCGTTGCGAAATGATAGAACTCCTTCCAGGCGAACATTTTCTGATCATCGGACCAGTCGTTGTATAAATTGGTGAAGTCCACCTCTCCGAATTGTGTCTGCTGCGGTTGCATGTAGATCTCCCCGCTGTTGTAATCCACCAAATCAGACTTTGCGGCAAGCGCTTTTTCGGCATATTCGAGCGCCTTTTCGTAATCGTTGGAATAGAGGTAGAAGCGTGCTGCCAGCGCTTGAGCGGCAGGCAAACTGACATGCCAAGATCTGGACATGTCGGTCCGTTTGATCTTCAGCGCCTCCAGAATGTCATCTTCAATCATTTTGTGCGTATCCCGCAGACTGATGCGCGTTACATCCTGCTCGAAACTGGTGGAGGTTTTGCGGGGAAGTCCCGGCTCGTCGAGATTTTCGGCGCAGTAGGGCAAGCAATAGGTGTCCATCAGCTCCATGTTGGCGAAAGCCCTGTAGTAGTGAGCCTCGGCTTTCAGGATTCTCTTCTCCTCCGCATCCCCCGTCACCTTGTCGATGTATTCGAAGATCGTGTTGGCGGGGAAGATCCAGGTTTTGTAATTCACCTCCCATGCCTCGGCATAATTGGCCATGTCTCCGACATAGTCGCAGTCCCAGACATACTGGAGCATTTCGCGGAACGAAATAAAAAGTGACATCATGGGGTCGGAGTAAAACTTCGGCGTTACGCCCGCCAGGTCCGTTCCCAGCAGGAACACGGGATTCTGACTCGAATACTCCCGGGTGATGAAGAGACCGTTGAGTTGTTCGAAGGTTTCGATCTCCGTGCTGGTCTGTTTTCTGGGCGGTTCATCGAGGAAATCGTTGATGCAGGCGGAGAGCAGCAGGGCGGAGAGGGCTGCGGATATGACTTTCGTTGTTTTCATGTGTTTCAGAAGTTAAGTTTCAGACCGAATGTGAAGGCTCGTTCCGGCGTAACCGATCTGGGGAGGAACTCCGGGTCGACATCCAGATCGTTGTTGGCGATCAGCCCAAGGTTCTCCGCCTGGACATAGACGGCGGCACGACTCAACCCGATTTTTCGGATGATGCGACTCGGAAGGTTGTACGTGAGGTTGATCTCCTGGAATCGGATATGGTTGGCACTATGTATGTTGACATCCAGCAGCCGGAGATACGTGGCATAGTTGACGATCCGGGAGTCCGTCTTGTCAGGGAGGTCCGGGATGGGATATGTTCCGTCGAGAATTTTTGACACGTCCTTGTGAACGATCATTTTGGTATTGCCGGTCCGTTCGTATTCGAAGTAGGAGGTATTGCGGAATATATGACCGAATTTTCCGATGGCAGTCATCGAGATGTCGAAATCATAGATCCGGAATCCCAGTCGCAGTCCCATTACATGGGGTGCGACACGTACGCCGGATTCACGGAGCCAGTTCCGGGCATCGACCGTCTGATTCGGAACGGCATACATCGGGAGCGGCGTACCATCGAAGTTTTTCACGCAAGGGACCCCTTCGTCGTTGACACCGAGGTACTCGAACGAATAGAGGGCGTTGATGTCATGCCCTTCGAGGTAGGTCGGCGTAAAGGAAAAGGTGGTATAGCCGTAGTTGGTCTGGAAAAACTTGGTGATTTCGTTTTTGTTGTAGGCATAGGTCAGCGATCCGGACCAGGAGATCTGCGGAGCGATGCGGAGACTGCTTCCGAGCGTCACTTCGATACCCTTGTTGACCATTCCTCCGGCATTGATATACTGCTGGGTCGTGCCGTTGAGTGCGGGCATTGCAACCAGGGCGATCAGATCGACGCTGTTTTTACGATACCAGTCTATCTTGGCGGTCAGTTTGCCTTTGAAGAAACTCATGTCGACACCTGCGTCCCAGGTTTTCACCCGTTCCCAGCGCAGGGTCGGATTCCCATAGCTGGAGATATAGGAGCCAGTCTCCCCCTTGATGGGATCGGATGAGGGGTTCAGCGAGATCAGCGGCATGAAAGAGGTTCGGTTGTTGGCATTTCCGTTGTGTCCGAAGGTTGCACGCAGGTCGAGGCGGTCGAGGAACTTGACGCTGCGGAGGAATCCTTCCCGTTTGGCATTCCACATCACTCCCACCGACCAGAAGGGAGAGTAACGGTATTTCGGGTCATCGGTAATCAGGTTCGAGGCGTCGTTTCGGGCGCTTCCGCTGATCGTGTACTTGTTGTCGAAGGTGTAGGAGAGGTTGATATAGGCCGAGAAATACTTTGTGTTCGACTCCGAAAGCGAGGTCGCATAGGCCGAATTGATTTTGTATAGCGTGGAGGACCCGTAGATATCCGTCGGCGATCCTGCGGCAGACAGGGTCTTGGTGGTCAGGGTCTTGTCGTTGTATCCGTATGCGCGCGGGTAGTTGGTCGAGGTCATGTGGAGTTTGCTCAGCTCGATACCGGCCACGGCATTGACGATATGGCGTCCGAACCCCTTGTTGAACGCAATCTGATTTCGGACCACATAGTTCCAGGATTCGCTCTGGCGACGGTCGAGCAGGCCTCCTTCCGGATAGGTCAGGGTTCCGACCGTTCCGGTTGCGGCGTTGTAGGCGGAGTTGTAGTTGACGAGATCCTTCACCGTGAAGTTCTCCTCACCGTAATACTCCCTCGATTTGGCATCGTTGAGTGCGAGCTGCATGGAAACGGAGTAGCTCAGACCGTCGAGAATCTTGAATGTAAGTCCGGCCCGCAGACGGGTATTCATGGTTTTGGTCGTAAATTCGCGGCTGCGGACGTCCTGCAGCGGATTGTAGAACCAGTCCGGATAGGCGAACTGGTCGAGCGGCAGGCTTTCGACGGCGGGCATGTAGTATTTCTTGACGATGTGGGTATAGGAGCCGTCGTCATTGACCAGACGTTCGTAGGGGGACAGGGAGGTGATTTCGGCGAGGGTGGCTCCGCTCGAATCCTCGTTGTCGTACTGGAAATAGGCACCCAGATCGAGTGTCAGCCACTTGAACGGGTCTGCGTTGATGTTCGAGTTGAACGAGAAGCGGTTGCTTCCGGAGCCCACGAAATGGGTTTTGGAGTTTTCGTAGAGCAGCGACGTGTTGTACGAAGCCTTTTCGCTTCCGGCCGACATGGAGAGGTTCACCTGCGTGGAGACCGGATGGCGGAGCAGGTACTTGTAAACATCGTCCTGATAGTTGATTTTGCTCAATTCGGCGAACCGGCGGTTCTTCTCGGCCTCGTCGATATGTCCGAGGCTGAGTTCGTTCAGGGTTGCCAGACCGGCTGAATATACCTTTTCGAAGTGGGGTCTTGCCACGGTTCCGGCGCAGAGTCCGCTTTGGAAGATATACTCTTCATAGGCGAGCTGGTCGGCCGAACTGGCGATGGGATTCACGTAGTCGAGGTCCATCTTCTGGCGCACGCGCGTAAAGGCGCTTGCCGAGATGCTGAGTTTCGCGTTGCGGGTTGCCTTTTTGGTGGTGATGACGATCACGCCGTTTCCGGAGCGCGATCCCCAGATCGAGGCCGAGGCGGCATCCTTGAGGAAGGTGACGGATTCCACGTCGTTGGGGTTTACCAGTTCCAGACCTCCCTCTACGGGGAATCCGTCGATGACGACCAGGGGGTCCGAATTGGAATTGATCGTCGACTGACCCCGGATCTGGAAGGTGGCCGTTCCGTCCTCGTTCATTGAGGCGTGTACGCCGGCGACGACCCCGATCAACTGGTTCGAGATGCTCGAAGCGGGTTTGTCGAACAGGTCGCCGCGCACGATGTCGAACGATCCCGTGGCACGTTCGGCCGAAATGGTCTGATAACCGGTGACCATGACCTCTTCAAGCGGAGCCGCGCTCTTCAGCATGACGTTGTAGACGGTCCGGGCCGTAATATCCACATATTCGGGTTCGAGGCCGACATATCGGAAAACGAGTTGGTTGCGGTTGACGTCGAAATCGAAGATCTCCATTTCGAAATCGCCGTTGGCATTGGCCGCCACCCCGGTTTTCCGGGAGTCCACGATAACGATGGCTCCGGCGAGCGGGGATCCCAGTTCATCGGTGATATGCCCGCGGATGGTGATCCGTTTGGGTGCGGCTTTTTTCTGGGGTGCTGTGGGCGATGCGGGTTTGATGATGATGCTCTCCTGCCGGATTTCGTATCCGAGCGGCAGGCCCTGCAGGACGTCGTTCAGAACCTGGATGATGCTTCCCGAGGAGATGAAATTGGCGCGGTATTCCCGGGGCACCTCCTCTTCGTTGTAGATGAACTTGTACTCCGACTGGGCTTCGATGGCCTTGAAGGCCTCACGGATCGTTGCACCGGTGAGTCTCAGGGTGATGATCTCCTTTTTGTTGGCTGATTGGGCGCGGGCCGGGGCCGGAGAGGTGCACAGTCCGATCAAGCCGATCAGGAGCAGTCCGACGAACAGGCCGGGTCGGATTTTTCTGGGGGTGTGTAGAGTTCCTTTCATAAGCTTATCAGTTTGGTTGTTGATGATGCGTAGGATGTTTTCCAGTCTTTCGGCACCTGTTTTTCAGGGATATGGAATCCCGGGCCTCTGGATTTTTCCGGAGGATATTCTGTTGGTTTTCAGTATGTTGTACTAAGGGTTCGGGGGGCTGGAATCTTTTTATTTTTCTTTGGGAGTCTGGAAGACCCGGACCTGCTCCGCCTCGATCCGGAATCCGATATTGGTGGTTGTCCCTATGATATGGAGGATTTCATCCAGGGACTGCGTGCGTTTGAAGTACCCGGTGAAACGTCGTCGGGCGATATCCGGGGCCTCGAACTCGAATCGGACTCCGTACCAGTTGGTGAGGCACTGGATGAGTTCACCCAACGTCATGTCCTCGTATTCGAAGCTTCCGGTGACCCAGGAGGTGTAGAGATCGGTGTTGACTTCCCGTCGTTCGACCTCCCGGTTTGCGGAGTTGTAGGACAACTGGTATCCGGGGTCGAGTTCGAAGGTCCGGTTGTCGGCCAGCACCTCGACCTTTCCGGATACGAGGGTTGTTACGGTCCGGTCGTTGTATGCGGAGATGTTGAACCGGGTTCCGAGGACGCGGATATCCGCACCGTTTGCATGGACGATGAAGGGTTTCTGTCGGTTTGCGGAGACTTCGAAATACCCTTCACCGGTCAGATATACCGTTCGGATATCGCCGAGGAACTTTCGGGGGAATCTCAATTCGGAATTGGCGTTGAGCCATACGCGGGAGTTGTCATCGAGGCGGATGTCGATCTGTTTTCCGAATGGCACGATCAGGGTTTGCCACTCTTCGCTTTCGGGGTTTTCCGTTTGAGGGATCTCTGCCAACAGTTCCTGCAGGGTTCTGGTTTCGGAACTTTCTGTGATTTCGAGGCGGGCACCGTCGCTTGCCAGCAGGAGGATCTGCTTCTGTGCGTCGGGGATCAGGGATGCGAACGATCGGTTTTCCGGGACGTCGGGCTGCCGTACGGAGAACAGGATTCCGAGACAGATGGCGATAGAAGCGGCTGCGGCGGCCGTATAGCGGTATATGCGCCGTTGAATGCTCATGTTCGGATTTTTGATTTGCGCGCCTTCATTTTCTGCGGCCAATGCGATACGGTCGAGACGTCCGATGCGCAGACAATCCATGAAGATCTGTCGGGCTTGGGGGTCCGAGTTGATCAGATTTTCCAGCGTCTTTGCATCATCTGGCGACAGTTCGTCGTCGAGATAGGCTTGAATGAGTTCTGTAAGATTTTTCTCCGACATAACCAGTCGTGTTACGATAATATATTCCCGGAAATGGGAAAATGGGTGAATGCTTTATGCAAAAAAAAGCAGTTTGATATTTTTCGAGAACACCTTCAATTTGGCTAAGGCCCGGCTGTAGTGGGTTTTGACCGAATTGACGGAAATATTCAATTGTTTGGCAACCAGTTTGTAACGGTTTCGGTTGATTGCGATTTGCGTAAAAACTTCCCGGGATTTTGGCGGCAGTTTTTCGATTTCGGAGAACAGCCGTTGAGAGAGAGCGTTGTTGTTGAATATTTCGTAGAAATTCTCCTCGTCCTCGAATAGAGAGAGACCCTGCTCGATGTCATAGAATCGGACACGTCCCGTATTTCGGAGTTGTTTCAGGGCGGCTTTGGCAACGGCGGCAAAGAGGTATGGACGCAAAGAACCGTTAAAATCCGTCCAGTTTTTAGTCAACAGGGATACGAAAACATTTTGCACGACATCCTGTGCATCCTGCAGGGAATTGATGTATTTCAGGGCATATATGCAGAGTGGGTCGTGGTATTTTCGGTATATCTCCTCCAGGCCCTGGGAGGAGTTGTTTTTAAGCAGCGTAATGAGAACCGGGTCGGACAGGGTATTGTCCCTCCTCGTAAGATCGGGGAACAGCCTTTTTTCCAGGTAGTCAGTTCCTTCGGTGTCTACAGATGTGCGGTCCGTCTTTACGTTCTTTTTTACCATGTCATTTCGCCCTGTCAATGAATAAATTCAAGGTTGAAATACAAGAACTTTTCGGAAGGTAGAATAGATGTGAAATCTCCTTGAACAATACTCTTTCCTCGTTTTGTTTTGATTCCTAACCGAGACAAATGTAGGTATAAGTTTTTGTTTATGCAATTGGATTTGGAATCCATCCTTGTATTTCAATGGATAACGGGGCTTTCTGGAGATTTTGATTTGGGAGTTCGATTGGGACACCGCAAGACGATGAAATACATCGACAAGGCGCCGGACCGGATAGAACGCAGTCAATACCACAGGAAGAACATGAATATCATGGATGAGAATTGCGACGAGTTGCTTAAGGGGCGCCGCTCCTGCCTCGATTGTCCAAAAGATGGTTCATTCGAACCGTTTCTTGTCTGTTGACACTCCGGTTTTCAAGGGATAATGTCGTGTCGATTGGAATGTTGCCGTTCGAAAAAAAGATCAGAGGAAATCCCTCTGATCTTTTTTTCGGGCTTCCTGCAGCAACTCGCCCAGGACGCCGATGTGTTCGGCAATCAACTCCGGCTGCCGAGGAGCTTCATCCGCCACGTCGAGCGTCGTCTCGCCCGACAGCACCAACACCCCCAACGCCCCCG
>CALUMM010000040.1 GCA_944321755.1 uncultured Alistipes sp. | reverse complement strand
GGCGGGCCGCTGGGGGGGGGGGGGCTGGGAGGCCCGGGGGAAAGAGGGGGGCGGCCTTTCCGGACATCCGCTCGGTTCGGCCGGGCCGAGCCCATCCCCGGCCGAACCGGGCCAACCGAAGCGACAACTGGACAGACTACCGCTACAGCCGCGCAGAGATGCTGGATTCGCTGACCTGCTCCCGGTCGGAAAGTTCGAATCCGGTGAACCAGACCTCGGCAAGCATCAGCTATCTGTTCGATATCGTTCCCTCGCGGCACCGGCTGACCATGGATGTCAGCTATTCGAACAACCGTCGGACCGGGGATTCGTTCACCTGCAGCGATCGTATGGATGAGAACGGGGTGCCGATGTATCGCAACTCGGACTTTATCCAGCGCGTCACAACGGCCATCGATGCCTGGTCGGGCCGGATGGATTACCAGTGGACTCCGAACTCCCAAAGTACGTTGAGGAGCGGCCTTGCCTTCTATTCCACCTCGACGGACAACGATACCTTCTTCGGCCTTGCGGAAGGCAGCGGCTATGTCAACGACCCGAACCGCACCAACCGTTTCGTGTATGACGAGACGATCGGTGCCGCCTACGTTTCCTACCGCCGGGCGTGGAGCGATTCGTTCGAGACGACGTTGGGCCTGCGCGGGGAATACATGCACAACACGGGGCACCAGTATGTCGGAGACGATCGGTTCTCCAATACGCGGTTCAATCTGTTCCCTACGGTGATTCTCGGCTACAAGGGCGCGCTTTCCTACAGCCTGAGCGGGAAAATCAAGCGCCCCGGGTTCAATGACCTCAATCCGTTCCGGCACTATTTTTCGTCGACCTCCTATGTCGAGCACAATCCGTTCCTGCAATCCTCGCGTTCGCTGGTGCAGGAGTTGGCCTACACGCTGAAGGACAACTACATCTTCCAGGCATCCTACACGGTCAACTATGATGCGTGGGCGCAATTCGTCGTCCCGGAGGAGAACAACGTCATGCGCTATACGCTGGTCAATTACGGGAACAACCAGGAGTTCAGTTTTAACTTCATCTATACGAAAAATCTCTTCAACGGCATCTGGCATACGACCAACACGCTGGCCTGCGCCTATTCGCACTTCAAGGGTGATCCCTTGGGGCGGGAGATGGATACCGATGGATCCTCGTTTTGGCTGATGTCCATGAATACGTTTACCCTGTCGAAGCAGCGCAAATGGTATTGCGACCTCTCCTTTTTCCTGGACACGCCCTGTCAGGATACCGATACTCGATTCGAAGGCTCCCAACTGCTGTCGATCGGCCTGCGGAAACAGATTGCAGGATGGAGTTTTACGGTCAAGATGCAGGATATTCTGAATCGGGGGATTTCGAGGGCCACGACCGTTACCGATTTGTTGCGATCGTATGATAAAAACGATCTCGGCCGACGTGAATTATACGTGGTGATCTCCTATTCGTTCGGAAATAAGAAGGTAAAGGGACAGGCGCGGCGCAGTCTCTCCGGAAAGTCTGTGGAAGATAGAATGTGATTCACAGGCAGATGGAATGACCGACAGCCCCCTTGCAAACTTTTGTTTGCAAGGGGGCTGTCGGCGCCTTCTTTTATCGGCAGTCCCGCAACGGACGGCTTCCTCGGTTCGACTGCCGCGGCGTACAGATCTCCTTTTACACGCGACGGTGGATCTGCTATCGGCACGTTATGGCCTGGTCATGGCGCATGTGGCTATGCTGCAGAACCTCGGGATGCTGTTTTGCGGGGAGGTCCGACAGGAAAGTATCGGGGAAAATGCGGAATATGGTTGTAATTGTCGAAAAAAGAGTATCTTTGTAAACTGAAAAATCACTCCGGCTCCGGAAAACGGCAGACGGGGATTTTTTTCTCTTGTGGAAGAATGATGTTGTAGGACACGGATTGGTGACGTTTGCAGCGCATCGGGACCCGGATCTGCTCTCCGCCAGCGTGCGGATCGGAAGTGCCCCGGAGCCGTTTCGGAATCAGACGTGTCAAACAGGTGTGATTTATGATGGAGAACGAACGGCCGTGTCCGATCATCACGGCCGCCGAATTTGGAAAACTCTTTTCCGAACTCAAGCCCCGTTTCGTCTCGGTGGCGTGTCGTTATGTGCGTAATGCGGTCGTTGCCGAGGATATCGTCTCCGACAGTTTTGTCTCTTTCTGGGAGATTCGGGACAGCCTCCCCGGAGATATCAATATCCCGGCCTATATCTTCACCTCGGTCAAGAACCGCTGTCTGAATTACCTCAATGCCGAAATCCGCCATCGGCAGGCCGAAATGGATCTGCATTCGACGCATCAACGGCTGCTGCAGGCCGACATCCGTTCGCTCACGGCGTGCGACCCGGATCTGATCTTCTCGAAGGAGATCCGGATTCTGATGAGCGCAACCCTCGCGCGGATGAGTGCCATGACGCGGAATGTCTTTCTGCTGAGCCGCGAGCAGGGCAAGACCTACAAGGAGATCGCCGGGGAACTCGGCATCACGGTCAGCCGGGTGAATTTCGAGATCAGCCGCTCCCTCGATCTGCTCCGGGATGCGTTGAAGGACTATCTTCCCGTAACACTGATCGCCTGGTTCTTTACCCACCGGCTCTGATCCCCTCCCTGGAGGCCTCCGGAGGACGATCCCTCACTTTTTTTGAAAAAAATCCGGTTTTTTACTACTTACCCGTCCGGCTTGTTTGTTATCATAGTACAAAGCAGACAAGATGGACGATCTGACCCTCCAGAAATATTTGCGCAACGAACTCTCCGAGCAGCAGCTTGTCGAGGTGCTCGACTGGCTGGATGCTTCGGCCGAAAACCGGCGGCGGCTGGACCGGCTCGACTACGTGTCGAATCTCGGGATCCTCTCCGCAGAGACCGGTAACCGGATTTTCTCCCGTCCGATGTCCCGCTGGAAACGCTCCCTGCACTGGGGTACGGGTCTCGCGGCGGGCCTTCTGCTCTGTGTCGGAGCGACTCTCTTCCTGACACGGCAGGCCGTCGAGCGCCATGCCCGGGACTTCATGTCCCTCACGGCACCGAGCGGACAGAGCATCTCCGTCACGCTGAGCGACGGAACCGTCGTGTGGCTCAATGCCGGTTCGAAACTCGAATATCCGACCCTCTTTTCGAGCCGCAGACGGCAGGTGAGGGTCTCCGGAGAGGCGATGTTCGAGGTGGAGCACGATGCCGATTGGCCGTTCGTGGTGGAGACTTTCGCCTGCGAGGCCGAGGTGCTGGGCACGAAGTTCAACATCCTGGCCGATGCCGCGACGCGGAGTTTCTCGGCGGCGCTGCTCGAAGGACGGCTCGAAATCCGGAACCTGGAACATGCCGGCGAGCGGCTGATCCTCTCACCCGACGAGGAGGTGCATCTCGTCGACGGCCATCTGCGTCTGGAGCGGATCTCCGATCCGGACGACTTCCGCTGGGTCGACGGACTGATGAACCTCAACGGACTGACCTTCGGGGAGGTCGTCGCCAAACTCGAACGCTACTACGGCGTGCGGATCGACGTCGACCATCCGGAGTCGATCCCGCAGCGGCGCTATCACGGCAAGATCCGGGTCTCCTGCGGCATCGACCACGCCCTGGATCTGCTGCAGATGATGACTTCGGAATTCATCTACATGCACGACAGCGAAACCAATACGATCTATATCAAAAGCCGAAAAAATTTGCCTATGGACTGAACCCGAGACCCGATTTGACCGCCGCTGTCTGTCCGCAGAAACGAAAAGTCCGCAGATGCTGCCACATCTGCGGACCCGAGGACAAACAGTCTTACGAAAGCTAACCTATTTATCCTTTGAACAAAGTTATGAAAAAAACAGGTATCGGGCAAATCAAATGCCTGATTACTCTACTTGTCGCCGTACTTTTCTGCGGAACCGCGTCGCGGGCGCAGAACCGAGAAGTGACGGTGAAGCTCGACATGACGGATGTTCCGATGAAAAGCGTCATGAACGAGATCGAGAAGCAGACCGGATTCCTCTTCCTCTATACCAATGACATCGACACGGCTCATCCGGTTTCGATCCGCGTCGATTCGCGTCCGTTGGACGAAGCCCTGGCGCTGCTGTTCCGCAATACGGACATCGCCTACAAGATTACGGTTCCGAACATCGTGCTTTCGAAACGTCCGGCATCCGCCCGCCCGTCGTCGGTGTCGGGCGTGGTGAAGGATGCCGACGGTCTGGAGGTCATCGGAGCCACGGTGCTCGTGCGGGGCACCACCGCCGGTACGACCACCGGTCTCGACGGCACCTTCACGCTTGCGATTCCCGAGTCGGTGTCCCGTCCCGAACTGATCGTCAGTTTCATCGGCTACCAGACCGTCACGCTGGCCGTCGGCACCCGTTCGACCTTCGACATCGTGCTCAAACCCGAGACCGTCGAAGTGGAATCCGTCGTCGTGACGGCCCTGGGCATCAAGCGTTCCGAGAAGGCCCTTTCGTACAACGTCCAGCAGGTCTCCGCGGAGTCGATCACCTCCAACAAGGACGCCAACTTCATCAACTCGCTCAACGGCAAGGTGGCCGGCGTGACGATCAACGCCTCGTCGTCGGGCGTGGGCGGGGCCTCGAAGGTGGTCATGCGCGGTGCGAAATCCATCTCGCAGTCGTCGAACGCGCTTTATGTGATCGACGGCGTCCCGATGTTCACCAAGGCGCGGGACGGAGGTACGGAGTTCTCGTCGCAGGGCACGACCGATCCCATTGCGGACATCAACCCCGAAGACATCGAGTCGATTTCGGTGCTGACCGGAGCGGCCGCCGCGGCGCTCTACGGGTCGGATGCGGCCAACGGCGCCATCGTCGTGACGACGAAGAAGGGACAGGCCGGACAACTCTCCGTGACGGCCACGGCCGGTGTGGAGATCATGTCGCCGTTCGTGCTGCCGCGCTTCCAGAACCGCTACGGCACGGGCAACCTCTCGACGCCGATCAACGTCAACAGCTACAGCTGGGGCCGGCGCCTCAACGATGCCAACCGCACGGGCTACGATCCCCGCAAGGATTACTTCCGCACGGGGGTGGCCAATACCGAGAGCGTGTCGCTGTCGACCGGTACGGAGAAGAACCAGACCTATCTGTCGGCTGCGGCGATCAATTCCCGCGGGATTGTTCCCAACAACTGTTACGACCGCTACAACTTCACGTTCCGCAACACGACGTCGTTTCTGGGCGACCGTATGCGTCTCGACGTCGGGGCGAACTACGTCTTGCAGAAGGACCTCAACATGATCAACCAGGGAACGTACAACAACCCGCTGACGGGCGCCTACCTCTTTGCGCGCAGCGGCGACTGGGAGGACATCCGGATGTACGAGCGTTACGATCCGGTTGACAAGATCTCGAAACAGTACTGGCCGATGGGCGACGGGAGCATCACGATGCAGAATCCCTACTGGGCCAACTACCGCAACCTGCGCGGCAACCGCAAGGACCGCTACATGCTCAATGCCTCGCTGTCGTACGACATGCTCGACTGGCTGTCGGTGTCGGGTCGCATCCGCATCGACAATTCGCACAACGCCTACACGGAGAAGATGTACGCCTCGTCGAACGTGCAGCTTACGGAGCAGTCGTCGAACGGCCTTTACGGCGTGACGAAGTCCATGGACCGCCAGGTCTACGGCGATGCGTTGCTGAACATCAACAAGGCCTTCGGCGACGAGTGGACGCTGCAGGCCAACATCGGGGCCTCGTTTTCCGACATGAAAAATGACGCCCTGAAGATCCGGGGTCCGATTTCGGACGGTTCGTCGGGCGAGAAGCAGGGGCTGGCCAACGTCTTCAACCTCCAGAACCTGAGCAACTCGACCAAAACCACGCGCAGGGAGGAGGGGTGGCGCGAGCAGACGCAGTCGCTCTTCGCCTCGGCCGAAATCGGCTACAGGGGGACCTACTACCTCACCCTTACGGGGCGCAACGACTGGCCCTCGCAGCTGGCCGGACCCCATTCGAACGCCTCATCGTTCTTCTATCCGTCGGTGGGAGTTTCGGTCGTGCTCTCGCAGCTCATACCGAACATGCCCGAGAATCTGTCGTATGTCAAGCTCCGGGGTTCGTTTGCCTCGGTGGGCGTGGCCTTCGAGCGCTACATCGCCAATCCGCTCTACTCGTGGAACGAGAGCGGCCTGTCGTGGAACACCCAGACGCAGTATCCGGCCTTCCACCTCAAACCCGAACGGACGAAATCCTTCGAGGTG
Source organism: uncultured Alistipes sp. (assembly GCA_944321755.1). Taxonomy (GTDB): domain Bacteria; phylum Bacteroidota; class Bacteroidia; order Bacteroidales; family Rikenellaceae; genus Alistipes. The sequence goes on along the minus strand of CALUMM010000040.1, from coordinate 15,681 downwards.
GGTCTGACGATGCGCTTTCTGCGTCACCTGCACCTCGACGTGACCTACTACAACTCCCACACCTCGAACCAGACCTTCGACCCGCAACTGTCGGGCGGTACAGGCTTCTCGTCGATCGTCATCCAGTCCGGAAATGTCCGTAACCGAGGCGTGGAACTTGCTATGGGATACCGCAATACGTGGCACAACTTCACGTGGGACTCGAACTTCACCTTCTCGACGAACAACAACCGGATTCTTTCGCTGGCCAACAACGTGGTCAACTATGCCACGGGCGAGCGTTTCTCGATCGAGCGCCTGAACATGGGCGGGCTGGGCGATGCGCAGTTCCTGCTGCAGGAGGGCGGCACGCTCGGCGACCTCTACTCGCGCCGCGACCTGCGCTACGACACGAACCGGGCAATCTATATCGACGAAAACGGCGCCGTCTCCACGGAGACGATCCAGGACGTCAACAAGTACATCAAACTGGGCTCGGTGCTTCCCGATGCCAATCTGTCGTGGCGCAACGACTTCCGCTGGAAGAACCTCGCCTTCGGATTCATGGTTGCGGCGCGTCTGGGCGGCATCGTCTACTCGCGCACGCAGGCCATGCTCGATCAGTACGGCGTTTCGGAGGCCACGGCCGCGGCGCGAGATGCCGGCGGTGTGTGGATCAACGGCGGCGACCGCGTGGATGCCTACACCTGGTACTCGGCCATCGCCGGCGGCAACTCCATCCCGCAGTTCTACACCTATTCGGCCACGAACGTGCGGCTGCAGGAGGCATCGATCGGCTACACCATTCCGAAGAAGCGGCTCCGCAACGTTTGCGAGATCACCTTTTCGCTCGTGGGCCGCAACCTCTGGATGATCTACAACAAGGCGCCGTTCGACCCCGAGACGATCGCCTCGACGGGCAACTACTACCAGGGTATCGACTACTTCATGATGCCTTCGCTGCGCAGCGTGGGTTTCAATCTCCGGGTCAAATTCTAAAAAAGCGACACGATGAAAAACAAGATGATACGATCGGCGTCCCTGCTGATCCTGACGGCCGCATTTGTCTCCTGCACGGGGAACTACCTGGCCATCAACAGTAATCCCTACGAGGTGACCAAAGAGCAGATGGAGGCTCGGGACTATGCCATCGCCTCGGGCCTGTCGGCGATGTTCGGCACGGTGATCTCCACCGACGTCAATACGGCCCAGTTCACCGACTGCCTGCTGGGCGGCACCCAGGGCGGCTACTACGCCGACGCCAACAACGGATGGACGAACACCATCTCGAAGTACAACCCCACGGACAACTGGACCAACGTGTTCCTCTACAGCGACAAGGTCCTTCCCCAGCTCTACGGCAACATGTCGAACGTCGAGGGCATTTCGGACGATCCGCTGGTGCGGGCGATCCTGAAGATCGTGAAGGTCTGCGTCTTGAACCGCGTGACCGACACCTACGGGCCGATTCCCTATTCGGAGATCGGGAGCACGGGCAAGATCCAGGTGGCCTACGACGACCAACCCGAGGTTTACCGGCAGATGTTCGACGAACTGGACGAGGCGATTGCGCTGCTCGATGCGAACATCGACAGCAGCATCTCCCCGACGACGGACCAGGTTTTCGACGGTACGGCCCTCAAGTGGTGCCGTTTCGCCAACTCGATGAAGCTGCGTCTGGCCATGCGCATCGTCTACACGGACTTCCGCAGTTCGAAGGGGCTCACGGCCCGGCAGCTCGGCGAGGAATCCGTGTCGCATTCCGTGGGGGTCATGCAGTCGAACGACGACAATGCGCGGCTCTCGCCGCTGGCTTTCGGCAAGGACGGCAACCCGCTCTACACGGCCTGCATGTACAATACGCCCGCGGGATCACTCACCGGAGGCGATTCGCACGCTGCGGCCGACATTGTCTGCTACATGAACGGCTATCAGGATCCGCGTCGCGAGAAGTACTTCACGAAGGCCCAGTTCCCGGGCGACAACGCTCCGGAGTATGTGGGTATGCGTCGCGGCATCGCGATTCCGGCCCTGAGCACCGTCGGGCTGCTCTATTCGGGGGTCAACTTCGTCGAGGGAATGGCGACGCCGGTCCAGTGGATGAATGCCGCGGAGGTGGCCTTCCTGCGGGCCGAGGCAGCCGGCGTCTTCGGTTGGAATGTCGGAGGCGACGCGAAAAGCTTCTACGAGCAGGGCGTGCGTCTCTCGTTCGAGCAGTGGGGCGTGGGCGGAGTCGACGAATACCTGGCCGGCAAGAGCCTTCCCGAAACCTATGCCGATCCCAACGGGGGTGTGGGTACCTACACCACGCAGCTTTCGCAGTTGGGCGTGGCCTGGAACGATGCCGCCTCGAAGGAGGAGATGCAGGAGCGGATCATCATCCAGAAGTGGATTGCGAATTTCCACCTGGGCAACGAGGCGTGGGCCGATTTCCGCCGCACGGGATTCCCGCACCTGATTCCCGCCATGGAATCCGTGGTGGGCAACAATACGCAGGGGATTCGCAACCTGCTGCTCGGGGCCCGGCGTATGCCCTATCCGGCGGACGAGGCAACCAACAATCCCGAAAACTATGCCTCGGCCGTCTCCCGTCTCGGCGGCCCCGACAACATGGCGACGCGCATGTGGTGGGATTGCAATCCGGCAGTCAAATAGATCTGAAAAAGTGTTGAACACCCAAAACGAGATACGAAAACATGAAACTGACAAGCATTCCGGTTCTTGCCGCTGCGGCTCTGCTGGTGTCGTGCGGCGACTGTACGGAACCCGAAAACAAGGATTTCCTTCCCCGGATGTCGCAGAGCGATCCCGCAATGCTGGCGGCGCTCCGGGCCTTCAAGGCCTCGGACCATCCGTTGACGATGATGCACGTCGAAGGGACGTCGGAGGCTCCGAACCGTCAGAACCTCCATCCGATGGCCATGCCCGACAGCGTGGACTTCCTGCTGATGAGCCGGGTCGACGGGCTGCATCCGGCGCTTGTGTCCGAGATTGCCGAGGTGCGGGCCGCAAAGGGCACGCGCACGCTCAACGTCGTCTCCTACGATGCGATCCTTGAGTCGTGGAACAACCTCCGGGAGGAGGCCGAAGATGCGGGACAGGGCGGAGATTACACCGACGAGGCCTTTGCCGCCTACTGCAAGACGGAGACCGAACGACAGCTGGCCGCCTGTGGGACCTACGGTCTCGACGGCGTTGTGGCCTCCTATCTGGGCGGTTACGACTCCTCGCGGGCGAAGCCCTTTGTCCTGGCGGTCGATGCCTGGGCGCAGGCGCATCCTGACCGGCTGCTCTTTTTCCGCGGTTATCCGGCCTATGTGGTCGGCATCGAGGGCCAGACGCTCGTTTCGCGCTGCAACTACATCCTCCTCCTCACGGAGGACGCCCGGGCTTCGGTATCGATCTCCCGCAAGGTCCGCGAACAACTCTCCCGTGATGTTCCGAGCGACCGGGTCATCATCGAGGCCTCGGTCCCGGCCCTGGCCGACGGCGGTGAGGATGCGCAGGTCGGGGCTACGGTGCAGGTGGCCGCCAGGTGGGTGATGGACCCGAATACGGCCGCCACGGTCAAGTGCGACAAGCGGGGCCTGGCCGTCTCGAACGCCCGGGAGGACTACTTCAACATGCCGACATACAGACGGATCCGGGAGGCGCTGGCCATTCTGAATCCTGCGATTTCTGACTCCAACCCCGAAAACAGCCTTTGATTATGAAAAACAGTTTTGCATTTGCCGGAAGCCTGCTCGTTCTCCTGGCCCTGACCTCCTGCCGGGGCGACGAGGAGGGCAAATACCACTTCGACAACAAGGTCTTCGTTTCGGGGACCGCATTCACCGACTACGTTTTCGTCAAGCGCGACAACCTCGACGTCACCACGACGGCAAGCCGCCGTTTCACCGTAGGCATGGCCCAGCCCGAGGCCCGGGAGATCTCGGTGACCTTTTCACAGGCTCCGGAGCTGCTCGGCCGCTACCGGGCTTTCTATGAGGATCCGACGGCCGAGCTGCTTCCGGCCGAGGGCGGATACTACGGATTTTCGGAGGTTTCGGCCTCGATACCGGCAGGGTCGGTCGAGAGTTCGCCGCTGGAGTTCACCTTCGAGCACCTTGACCGGCTTCCCATCGACGGGAATCGGCGTTACGTACTTCCGGTAACGATCACCTCGTCGGACGGAATGCGGGTGTTGGAGAGTGCCCGCACGTTCTACTTCGTCTTCTCGAAGGCGGCGCTGGTCAACGTCGTCGCGGGGATGGAGAACAACTGCGCATGGCCCGAATGGACCGACGACACGCAGGCCGTGAAGGATATGGAGAGCTTCACCCTTGAAGCGCTCGTTTACGCCAATTCGTTCGACCGCAAGATCTCGACGATCATGGGTGTCGAGGACCTTTTTCTGGTGCGTCTGGGCGACAGCGGTCCCGCGAACCAACTCCAGGTAGCCTTTGCCAAGAAGGTTTCGGAGGAGGCGACCTCTCCCTCCCGGGGAAAGATTCCCGCCGAGTCGGACCGTCGGTTCGACCTGAAGCCCTTCCGCTGGTATCACATCGCCGTGACGTTCGATCGCGGGAGGGTCGGGGTCTACATCGACGGCAAACTCAAGGAGTCGGCCCGGGCCGAGGTTTCGGGAACGGACGGCAAACCGGTACTGATCGACCGGGTGAACTTCGCCATTCCGCATTCGGACGAGACCGAGGGCAAGCCCCGCTGTTTCTGGATCGGCCACTCCTACCGCCTGCAGACCGACGGAGAGCTCTTCTACGAACGCCGTTTCGACGGACAGATGAGCGAGGTGCGCATCTGGAACCGGGCCCTCTCCGGCGAAGAGATCGCCGCGGAGAACCATTTCTACAAGATCGATCCGAAATCGGAGGGGCTGGTGGCCTACTGGAAGTTCGACGACAAGACCAAGGGCAAGACCGTCCGGGACTACAGCGCCAACGGTTTCGATCTGAAGGCCGAACGCGAGATCGACTGGCGGGGCGTCTCGCTGCCTGGAAAATGATTCGATTCGACACGCAGAATTCATATTCACTAACCTTTAATCACCCAAACAGACATGAAAAGATCATTTTGGATGCTTTTGGCGGGAGTGCTCGCCATTTCATCGGGAAGTCTTGTCGCGTGCAAGAAGTCCGAAAAGGTCGACAAGCAGAACACGTTGAGCGTGAAACCTGCTTCCGATATCTCGTTCAAGGCCGACGGCAACGAGGACGTCGTTCTGACGATTATGACCGATGCCGAGTCGTGGAACGTCGAGAAGAACGACTGGATTACGGCCAAGAAGGAGGGCAATATGCTGAAGGTCAATGCGCAGACCAATACGGCCGAGTCGGTGCGCCCGGGACGTATCACCATTTCGGCGGGCAACGCGCAGCCCGTGCGGATCAACGTGACGCAGGCCGCCGCCGAGGAGGGCGAGATCGTGCTGGGCGTCACGCCTTCGGACCCCATCGCCTTCGAGGCTGCGGGCAACAAGGCCGTCGAACTGACCGTGAAGACCAACGCGGCGGACTGGACCTTCACCTATCCCGAGGAGTGGATGACGGCCGAGAAGAGCGGTGACAAACTCACCGTGAACGCCAAGGACAACACGGGCAAGGCCCGCGTGGGACAGATTGTCGTGAAGTCGGGCGAGGGTGACAAGTCGGTGCGTATCGCCGTGACGCAGAAGGCTTCGGACGAGGAGCCCGCACCCGGTGAAACGGTGACCGGTTCGCTCGCGACTTCCGACGAGGTGAGCATCGAGTTCCCGGCCGGGGGCGCCGAGGCCGTGAAGAAGACGCTGACCTTCACGCTGGAGAAGGCTGCGGCCAAAGACGTGCAGGTCGAGGTCCGTTTCGACGCGCGCCACGTCGACGAGTACAACTTCGACAACAGCACCGACTACAAACTCTTCCCGGCCTCGGCGTGCACGATCGCCGGCAACGGTCTGGTGACGATCAAGGCGGGCGACACCTCCGCTTCGGTCGAGGTGACGATCAGCCCGAGCGAGGAGCTTGCCTACGTGACCACCTACATGATTCCGCTGTTGGTCGTGGCCAAGAGCGATGGCGTGGCGGTCCAGAACAGTGCACGCTATGTCGAGCTCTTCGTTTCGAAGGGCAGTTCGAAGAAGATCCGCAACATCTGCTACTTCGAGGTCAACGACTGCAACCCGCTCAATGCTCTCGAATATCTGCTCGACGACGGACAGCCCTTCTTCGATGCCGTGGTGCTCTTCGCCGGCAACATCAACTGGGACGCTTCGAAGCAGAAGGTCTACATGCACGCCAATCCCAACGTCCGGGCGCTGCTCGACGAGTCGGAGGTCTATCTCCAGCCCCTGCGCAAGAAGGGCATCAAGGTGCTGCTGGACATCCTGGGCAACCACGATGCCGCCGGTGTGGCCGGTCTGACCGACTGGGGCTGCGAGCAGTTCGGGCGTGAACTGGCCCAGATCTGCCTCGACTACAAACTCGACGGCATCGGTTTCGACGACGAGTACTCGAAGTACGGATCCTTGACCAACCAGTGGATTTCGGGTTCCGCCACCTCGCAGCAGGCCGCACGCCTCTGCTATGAGACCAAGAAGGCCATGAAGGAGCTCTGCCCGTGGGAGACCTGGGTGCACCTCTACTACCTGGGCCGGATCTCTTCGAGCCTGCCTTCGGTGACCATCGATGGCCAGGTGCACAAGCCCGTCGAGTTCATCGACAACGTCTGCGCCGACTACGGAGGTGCCGCACGTCCGGTCAACGGCATGACCCTGAGCGGCTGTGCGGGCAATTCCATCCAGCTCAACCACGGCATGTCCCTCTCGTCGGACCGGGCCAAGGGATACATGGATCAGGGCTACGGCTGGGTCATGTGGTTCGCCTTCGACCCCTCCGGAACCGGAACCATCAGAAACAACCGCACCCATTCGCTGCAGCAGTTCCGCAACATGGCCCAGGGCTGCTACGGCCAGGGAGTCCAGGATCCGAAGAACGTCTACAACAAACTGGGCGAGGGCCGCTACGATCCCATGCCCCATCCGATCAACTAACCGAACCTTTTCCTGCGGAGGGTTCTTCCGGACATGTCCGGGAGAGCTTCCGCCGCGGGGAAAAACGACCGGGCGGATCCGGTCGCAACCAACCATTGTCAATTCAACAGGAACATGAAACTGAACAGTCTATTTATCTGTGCCGCGTCGGCGCTTCTTCTCTGCGGCGCCTGCGACAAGGGAGACAAGAAAGTGGAGCCTCGGATCGTCGAGGATGCCATCTCGATCAATCCGTCGACGGCGACCGTCGGCAGCAAGGGCGGCGACGTGCCTGTCCAGGTCACCAGCAGCGGGGCCTGGAGCCTTTCGGGCGAAGAAAACGATCTGGTGACCCCTTCCGCGATGAAGGGCAAGGACGGCGACATCGTCTCGTTCAAGATCAAGGCCAATGACCAGGAGGTCGACCGTCTCTTCACCTACACCTTCACCTGCGGCAAGAAGAGCGTGCCGCTCAAGATCACCCTCAAGAAGAAGGCCCCCGAAGCTGCGGCCCAGCTTGAGATCTACTATCCCGAATCGTCGAACAACCTGCCCCGCGAGGGCGGCAAGGTGACGGTGCTGGTGACCAGTTCGAAAGCCTGGACGCTCGAAGGGGAGTCGGATTTCGTGACACCTTCGGCCCTGAGCGGCGAGGACGGTGCCGAGGTTGTCTTCGATGTCAAGGCCAACGAGACCGATGCGGAGAAGATCGCCGACTACACCTTCAGGATGGACGACAAACAGGTTCCCTTCCGCATCACGGTTGCGGGCGGCATTCCCGAGAGCATCGAGATCACCTCGAAACCCGAACTGCGGCTGGCCTATACGAAGGACGAGCGGGTGGCCGTGACGCTGACGACGAACGTCGATCCGCGCGACCTTTCGGCCGAGATCACCGGAGCCGACGACGGTTGGCTGACGTGGTCGATCGCGCGCCCCTCGGAGAGCGGCGGGAACATGGTGACGGCCTATTTCAGCGTGCGCCAGAACGACGGAGAGACTTCGCGCGAAGCCTCGGTGAAGATCAAGGGCCTGAAAAAGGGCGAGGCGACGCTGAAGGTCACGCAGCTGGTCAAACCGCAGCTGACGGCAGAGAAACAGGCCTATTTCGTCGGAGTCGAGGAGCAGACGCTCGATATTCCGGTGACGGCCAACATCGAGTTCGACGTTGCGCTGGGCGAGTCGGGCAACGGGTGGCTGACCTATAAGAATTATGCGGACGGGGTGCTGCACTTCTCGATCGGGGCCTTGAGCGGCGGATCCGCACGCGAGTGCGAGGTGACGCTCACCGAGAAGAACGCTCCGGACAATGCCGAACCCGTCAAGCATGTCGTCCGGATCACGCAGAAGACCAAAGGTCTGATCGAGAAGGTGGCCGACATGCGGGCTTCGCGCTGCTACTTCGCGACGCTGAGCAACGCCGCCGCGCTCAACAATCTGACTGTCGGAACGATGGAGGCGCTGGTCAACATCCAGGAGACGCGCACTGCCGGGAGCATCTCGACCATCATGGGTATCGAGGGCAAGTTCCTGCTTCGTCTGGGCGATGTCGGAGTGCCCTGGAACCAGATCCAGCTGGCAACCTCCCGCGGCAACCGGACGGATGCACGGCTGACTCTTTCCGAACTGAACCGCTGGTATCATATTGCCGTGACATGGACCTCCTCCAGCGTCACGTTCTACATCGACGGAAAGTCCGTCTACAGCACCACGCTCTCCCTGTCCGGAGGGGTGAGCCTGGGGTCGACCTTCACGGGGTATGAGAGCAATTACTCCCGGGCCTTCTGGATCGGCTACTCCTACAATGCCGACCGCACCTTCCCGGGCTACATGTCCGAACTCCGCATCTGGAACCGGGTTCTCACCGAAAGGGACTTCCGGGCCGAGAACCATTTCTATTCGGTTCCCACGGATTCCAACGGACTGGTGGGTTACTGGAAACTCGACGGAGCCGAGAGCAACCAGGTGCTGGACTACTCGCCTTCGGGCAACCACATGACGGGTCAGATCAACGTCCGTAGCCAGAACGGCCAGCAGGTCGGCGATCCGGGTATGCACTACGTGGAGATGAGCCTGCCTTAGTGTCGGGATCTTGTTTTACGGATAGAACGGCAGCCGGGACCTTGGGGGTTCCGGCTGCTTTTTTTTCTGAGCGCTTTTTTGATTCCGGTTTGACGGTCATCTGCGCGCAGCTATGTCGGTTGATTTCTACATGCGGTTGGTGAGGTCCTTGACCAGTTCGCCGTCGAACAGGTGCAGCACCCGGTGGGCGAAGGTCGAGTCGTACTGTGAGTGGGTTACCATGATAACGGTCGTCCCTTCGCGGTTCAGCTCCGAGAGGAGCTCCATCACCTCGCGGCCGTTCTTCGAGTCGAGGTTTCCGGTGGGCTCGTCGGCGAGGATCAGCTTCGGGTTGGCAACCACGGCGCGGGCGATGGCCACACGCTGCTGCTGACCGCCGGAGAGCTGCTGCGGGAAGTGCTCGGCGCGGTGCGAGATGTTCATGCGGCTCAGGATCTCGTTCACGCGGCGCTTGCGCTCCGAGGCCTTCACACGCAGGTAAATCAGCGGCAGCTCGACGTTCTCGAAGACGTTCAGCTCGTCGATGAGGTTGAACGACTGGAAGACGAAGCCGATATTGCCCTTTCGGAAGGCCGTGCGCTCCTTTTCGCGGAGTGTGGCCACTTCGCGGTCGAGCAGCCGGTAACTTCCCGAGGTGGGGTTGTCGAGCAGCCCCAGGATGTTGAGCAGCGTCGACTTGCCGCAGCCCGAGGGGCCCATGATGGCGACGAATTCGCCTTCGTTTACGTCGAACGACACGCCGTTCAGGGCGATGGTTTCGATCTCTTCGGTGCGGAAAATCTTGCGGAGATTTTCAACTTTCAACATGGACATGACAGATGTTTTTTGAAGTTTGCTATTTTGTTTTGTGTTTCGATTATTCGGATTTCACGGAGTCGGCGGGGTTCTCGTTGGCCGTGCGCCACGAGCAGAAGGTGACGGTCCCGATCGTCACGAGCAGCACGGCGACGAAGGCCGCGGCGAAGACCCACCCGTGGATCGGCACGCGGTAGGCGAACGACGCCAGCCAGCGGCGGACGATCCAGAGGCTCAACGGCGCGGCGATCACAAAGCTGACGACGACCAGCCGGATGTAGTGGCGGTTGAACAGACGGAGGATCTCCGCCGTTGTGGCGCCCATGACCTTCCGCACGGCCACCTCGCGGCGGCGGTGCTGCGTCTCGAAGAGGACAATGCCGAAGACACCCATCAGGGCGATGACCACCGAGAGCAGCGTGAAGAGCCCCACGACCGTGGCCAGCCGCCGCTCCTTGGCGTATTGTTCGCCGAGCTCCTCCTCGAAGGTGCGGATCTGAATTTCGCCGGGCGTCAGGTGCGGGTCCGTTTCGGCAATGCATTGCCGCAGGAAGTCGGCCACACCCTCCACGTTGGCCTCGGGGCGGTAGCGCAGGTAGAGTACCCGCGATGCGCGGCCGCCGTTGTCGCGCGACATCTCCTCGGGAATGACGTAGAAGACGAAGGGTATGATGTCGTATTGCATCGGCCGGAAGTTGAAGTCGGCACAGACACCCACGAGCGGATCGGTATCGCAGAAACCGCCTACTTCGTCATTGAGTTCAAATTCGTATTCGCGCCGGGCGGCCTCGTTGCTGATCAGCATACCGCTCTCCTTGTGCTCGTCCGATTCGAGAAAATCGCGGCCGTCCGTAATGGGAATACCCATCACGCGGAGGAAGTTCCAGCGGACGATATAGGCTTGTACACTGATTGGCCTATCTTTGTACCGACGTCCCCAGGACATGCGGTTGACGCTTACCAAACGGCCTTCGGCTCCCGTAACGTCGACTACACGCGGATCGGTCAGCAACCGGTCACGCAGGTCGTCGTAACCCAGGGCAGCCTTTTCGGAGAGCTGTACGGTCATTAGGTTGCGGCGGTCGAAGCCCATATCCTGCCGCAGCAGGAAGTTGTGCTGCAGGAGGATGAACCCCGTGGCGATGATCAGTCCCAGCGAGATGGTGAACTGGAAGCCCAGCAGCAACGTGCGCAGCCGTCGGCCGCCTGCGGTTCCCGAGAAGGAGCCCTTGACCACCATGGCCGGCGGGAACGAGGTGATGTACCATGCCGGATAAAGGCTCGCTACGAGTGCCATGACTACTGCTATGACGAGCAGGATACCGACGACCGGAAGGTTTCGCGCCAGGTTCAACGGCGCGGAGATGTAGCTGGCCAGTTCGGTGCTCTGGATAGCGAAGGCCAGGTACCAGGCCAGCAGCAGGGCGATAAGGACCAGTCCCACGGCTTCAAAGACAAAACTGAAACGCAGCGAGGTGTTCGGGGCGCCGAAGACCTTGAAGGTGTTGACCGTGCGGATGCGGACGGGCACCAGGGCGAAGAAGAAGTTGACGAAATTGATGAAGGCCAGTGCGATGACCAGCAGGGCGATGCCCAGCAGCGTGTAGGTCGTCACAAGCGAACCCTGTACGCACGGTACGCGGCCGTCCTCCTCGAAGTAGAGGTCGCGGATACACGACAGCCGGACCGGGTCTGTGTCGAGGTGGCCATCCTTGTTCACCGCGCTGGGATTCATCTCAATGAAGAATTTTTCCCACTCATCGGCAATTGTTTGAGGATCGGCTCCCGGATGAAGCCGGACAAAGTAGTTGTAGCTCCATTCCGTAGGATCTTCGAGACACCGGTCTCCTAAGTCCATGGCCATCTGGCAGCCGGCGAGCAGTGAGTTCTGGGGGAAATCCTCGAAGACAGCCACTACCTCGCAGGCATTCTCGGCCGAAGGCTGGTCGGTGTTTCCCCAGATCATGTCGCCGATGCCGACACCCAACCGTTCAGCCGTGCTGCGCGAGATGATGACGCTCCGTGCGCGTTTCAGGTCGTGGATGTCGCCCGCCACAGACTTGAAGTCGAAGACATCGAGCAACGACAGCGAGATGTTTCCCGCGTAGATATTGAAGCGATCGTAACCCATCTTCGAGGCGTTCTCGCGCAGTACGACGGTGGAGCCGAAGCCGCTCCAGGTGCAGCCGCCGGCCTCGATGGCGGAGGTCGATGCGATGAGCCGCTCGGCCAAAGGACGGCTGATCCATGCCTGCCACCTGCCTGGAGTATACCAGTCGGTAGTTTCGATCAGGTAGATGCGCTCCGAACTGTCCAGCGTCCGGTTGTAGGTCATCTCCCAGCGAACCTGTACCAGAATGATGTAGCAGGCCGTGAAGGCCAGTGTCAGCCCCACGATGTTGAGCAGCGACGAGGCCTTGTAGCGCCGCAGCGTGGTCAGAAAGTTTCGCAGTGCGATTTTCATGGATGCGTATTTCAGTTTTGATTATTCGGATTTCACGGAGTCGGCAGGGTTCTCGTTGGCCGTGCGCCACGAGCAGAAGGTCACCGTGGCGACCGTGACCAGCAGCACGACGGCAAAGGCCGCCGCGAAGACCCACCAGCGGATCGGCACACGATAGGCAAACGACGCGAGCCAGCGGTCCACGATCCAGTAGCCGACCGGTGCGGCAAGGAGGAAGCAGACCGTAACCAGCGTAACGTAACGGCGGTTGAAGAGGCGGAGCACCTCGGCAGTCGTGGCGCCCATGACCTTGCGGATGGCCACCTCGCGGCGGCGGTGCTGCGTTTCGAAGAGGACGATTCCGAAGACGCCCATCAGGGCGATGACGACAGCCAGCACCGTGAAGAGCCCGACGATGGTCGTAATGCGCCGCTCGCGGGCATACTGGGCGTTGATCTCCTCGTCGAAGAACTTAAAGTCGGAGGCCTCGCTTCCCGGATCGAATTTGCGGGCCTTCTCCCGGATTCCGTCGCAGACTGCATCGAGGTCGAACCCGGCGGCCAGACGCACGTAAAACCGGGACATGCGCGTTTGCCAGTAGGTGCCCGTAACGAAGGCAAACGGTTCGGTCGGATATTGCAACGGGCGGTAGTGGATGTCGGGACAGATGCCGATCACCTCACCCTCGTCCAGTCTGCCGCCGATATTGAGCCCTTTGCGGGCGAGCAGGTCGTTGACGATGAAACGGGCCGTCGAATCCCGGTCGTGCTCGGGTTTGAAGTCCTCGCCGGCCAGGACCGGGATGCCCAGCACATCGAGGAAGTTGCTGCGGACGAAGCGGACGTGAATCCCGACCTCTTCACCGTTGACCTTGCGCCCGAAGACCGAGATGGCTTCTGCCACGAAGCGGTTTCCGGAGGCCGTGACGCCGGCGATCTGCGGATCACTCTGCAACGAGGAGGCAAATGTATCGAACAAATCGGGATCGGAGAGTTTCGACGAGGGGAAATAGAAGGTCAGCACCTGCTCGTGGTCGAATCCCAGGTCGAAGCGGCGCACATAACGCTGCTGCAACAGTGTGCAGACCGAGAAGACGATCAGTCCGATCGCGACGACGAACTGCACGCCGAGCAGTGCCGCGCGGAATCGACGTCCGGCCGTCGAACCGACAAACGACCCTTTGGCGGCCATCGCCGGGTTGAACGAGGTGATGTACCACGCCGGGAAACTTCCGGCGATGAGTGCCGCCACGAACGAGACGATGAGCGAGATGCCCAGCACGGGGAGGTTGTCGCCCAGTGCGAGCGAGCTGCTGACATACGAGGCGAATTCGGTACCCTTCAGTGCGATGGCCACATACCAGGCACAAAGTTGTGCCAGGAGCATGAATCCGAAGGCCTCGAACAGGAAACTGAAACGCAGCGAGCGGGTCGGCGCGCCGAATACCTTGAGGATGTTGACCGACCTCAGCCGCACGGGCACCAGCGCGAAGAAGAAGTTGACGAAGTTGATCAGGGCGATCAGGATGACGAGCACCGCGACGCTCAGCAGCGAGTAGGTCAGCGTGGCCGAGCCGATCGGGAAGCTCTCCGTATCCCCGGCAATGCGGCGGTCGAAATAGAGCTCGTCAAGCGGGATCAGCGTACAGGCGCGCGGATCGTTCATCTCCTCCTCGCTGATCTCCTCGTTCCAGACCGCAGCCATGCGTTCGAGGTAGTCGCGGTAGATCGTGAGGTGGAATTCGGACCAGCGGCGGGCTACCGTTTCGGGATCGGCGGCGGGTTGCAGGCGGACGAAATAGCAGTCGTTCCAGTTGTTCGGAGCGTCAAGATCCTGATCGCCGACATCCTGCAGTCCGACGACGTCGGCAAAGGAGCTGTTCGCCGGGAAATCCTCATAGACGGCTACGACCTCCTTCTGCACTTCGGGACGACGGTTCTCCTCGTCGCCGAACCAGAGGACGTCGCCGACGCGCAACCCGAGCCGTTCGGCCTGCGAACGCGCAAGGGCAACGCTGTTGGGTTGTTTGAGAGCCTTCAGGTCCCCTTCGAGGGTCTGCAGCCCCATGGCTTCGATAAAGCCGACCGATACCTCGTTGAACGACCCCTGAAGACGGAGCAGGTCGCCGCCCCGACGCACCCATACGGGTTGTTCCCAGTTCCAGATCCGGATGCAGCCTCCGGCTTCGATCTCCGGTGACTGGGCGATGACCTGTTCGCCTTCGGGGCGCGGCGAGGTGATCGAGTGCCCCGTCTCGTCGAACGGCGAGAGGGGAGCGACAAGGTAGATGCGGCCGGCATCGGGAATGGCGCGGTTGAAGGTCAGCTCCCAGCGCACCTGCACCAGAATGACGTAGAAGGCCGTGAAGGCGAGCGTCAGCCCGACGATGTTGAGCAGCGACGAGGCCTTGTATCGCCGCAGCGTCGTGAGGAAGTTATGGAAAGCGATCTTCATAGGTCTATTTGTTGAGAATCAACACGTCGTTGGCGCCGTAGTTTTCGTAGCCCGAGACGATGACGCGCTCGCCCGGCTCCAGCCCTTCGAGCACCTCGTAGTATTGCGGATTCTGGCGTCCGATGCGGATTGCGCGCTTGTAGGCGCGGTCGCCCTCGGGCGCGAGGACGTAGATCCATGCACCGCCCGTCGTCTGGTAGAACGACCCGCGGGGGATGATGACGGCGTCGGTCGGCTGCCCCAGTTCGAGGTGGAGGTAATAGGTCTGGCCGCTGCGGATGTTGCGCGGATGGGCCCCCGCGAAGGTGAAGTCGGCGCGGAACTGTCCGTTGCGCACCTCGGGGTAGACCTTCCTGAGGCGCATCGTAAAGGAGGTGTCCTGCCGCTCGAAGGTGGCGTCGAGCCCTGCTCGCACGCGGTCAATGTAGCTTTCGTCGATCTGCGCCTCGACCTTGTAGTCCGACAGGTCGTTCACCTGGCCGATCTTCTGCCCCGAGGAGACCGACTGCCCCAGCACGACGTCCAGAAGGCCCACCTCGCCGTCGATCGGCGACTTGACCTGCAGGTTGTCGATGCGCTGGCGGATGAGCTGCATGTTGCGCTTCATGTTTTCGAGGTTGTCCTCCATCTGCTCGATCTGCACCGTGCGGTAGAGCGAATCCTGCACCTGCCGCTCGATGTTCAGCTCGCGTTTCTTGGCGGCCAGCTCGTAGTCCTCCTTCGACTGGAGCCACTCCTCACGGGCGATCAGGTTGCTGCGGTAGAGCTCCTCGTTCTGCTGCCAGGTGCGGCGCTTGCGCTCGACATCGAGGTCCAGCTGTACCTTGTCGAGCCGCAAGTCGAGCTTCTCCTGCTCCATCGAGATGAGCGTGTTGCGCAGGATGTTCTGCTTCTCGGCCAGCTCGGCCTCGCTGTTCAGGATTTC
>CALUMM010000039.1 GCA_944321755.1 uncultured Alistipes sp. | reverse complement strand
AAGAAGAAGATAAGCGACGGCCCGATTATTCCCTGGGCGATCACACTGGTTCTCTGTCTGGCTATTGCCACGCTCATACGCCTTGTGGCATTGGCCAAAGGGGTAGACAGCGGTACGGCGAATCTTGTGTTTGTGATCGTCATGGGGTGTTGCGTCGTTCTGTATCTGATTATCTGGGCCATACTGGGTGAATCTCTCATTCCCTGGATGATGAAGAGATTCCAGAACCGGCAAATCGCCAGTCCGGAACAGACTCCCCGTGTTTCAACGGACGCCTCGCCAGTTGAACAGACTCTTCCGAGTATTGCCGAGATCAAAACAGAGGTGGAACAGAAACTGCTCGCCCGGAGAACGGAAAAGCTGAACCTGTTCCTCGAATATACCCATCTGGTCCTCGGACCGTATATTTCAGCCGAGGGTTTGGAGCGGCTTCGAGACTGCATTGCACGGTATGCCCATGAAGAGGCATTGCCCCCGGATTTGATCCCGGTCCGTGTCGAGAAACTCACCAACTTCGATCTCTTCCATTTCGGATGGAACATGGCCGAATATTTCGGCATCGGCAAGAAGTACAAGGTTGTTCCCTGGCTGCAACAGGTCTTTGCCAACCTCCGGGAGCTGGAGCCCTCCTACATCAAAGGGAAGCTCTACACCTCCGAGACGAAGCGTTACACCATACCCAATACAACCGATCTGCCTGCCTTTCTGGCAAAGTTGAAGGGTTGACGAACCCTCATTTTGAGATAAGCGAGAGATTTTCGGGAGATTCCAAGTGTTTTTGGTCTCCCTGAAATCTCTCGCTTCATTTGCCTCGGTTCCAATCGCACGGAACTGGAAAATCCATGTTTCACCAAACCTTTTCGATTATGAGTTTAAGGGAATTATTGGAATCCGGGGCGAACGTCAGCGTTACGGTCAAACTGGATGACCTGAGGACGATCCTTAAGGAGGCGGCAGGTTCGGCTGCCGCAATACAACAAGAACTTTCACCCGAGATGATGCAGCGACGTGAGGGAGAGAGCCCCGAGGAGCATATTGCCCGCATCACGGCGCTGATCAACAAGGCGGCCGAGGCGATGGCCATAGCCCTCGTGGAGCGCAAGCGCCGCATGGAGGCTCGCTCCCGCGAAATCGGATAACAAACCTAAAATACGAAAAGATGAAAGAGAACACCCTGGAGTCGATGTTTATCGTGATTGCGGTGCAGTCTGTTGGACTCTATCTGAAGTGGAGACCCGACCGCGGCCGGTATGACAACGATCTGAAGTATCGCTATGTGCTGATGAAGGGCGAGGCATCGCCGAAACGGCTGGCGGAGTTGGAGGAACTGTTCGAAGTCGAGCGGGATCAGCGACGTATCGACTCAATGAGGAAGGATGTCGAGAAGTACGAGCTGCTGGTACGCAAAAGGGCGGCCCTCGACGAGCAGGCGCGGCTGAAAGCCCAAGAGGCGGAGCAACTCAAACGAGACGCCGCCAAACTCAAAAACAAGTAGCCCTTCCCTTTCTGCCGCAAAGAAATGAATAGTCTCGAACAGAGTGTAATCTATGACAGCAGAATCACAGGCAAATGGAAGGTTGACAGTGGACTTTTGCAAATACCACAAAAATCCACATTTATATGGCTTTTCAAACAAATTCAATTGTGGCTGAACACAATATATACCTGCAAAGCACGACTAAATCGATGGCACATCTCCAAAATTCATCTTATAATTACATATAGACCGTGCCTACGATATCCATAAACCAAGATTTAACATCTATAATTCATTAACAACAAACAACATACGGAATATTGCACACACAATTCGTTTTAATTCCGCCAATAGGATAACTTTATAACAGCGAGATAACTCATTCTGATTTTCACCCAAATCGGATAAGTTTATAAAATAATTTTTATATTTGCAAAAAACGTATGTCCTATGAATTGCCGCTTTTTTGCCATACTGATGGCCTGTTTCCTGCTTGTTGGACAATCATCCGCATGGGCCAAAAAGCGCTCTCGAAAAAAGGATAAAACCGAACAGGCCGAGGCGCAGAAACCGAAAGCCTCGAAATACGCCAAGACCTTCTCGGCCGAAAAAGGATGTGTCTCCGCCAAGGGACCGTTCCTCTCTTTGCACAAAGTCAACGGAAAACTTTATGTCGAAATTCCGCGCCGGTTTCTGGGCCGCGAATTGCTGATCGCCGCAACCGTGACCGGGACCAGTGATACCGATGTCGCAACCATCGGATACAAGGCCCGTAGCCCGTTCCATGGCCGGTTCGTCGAGCGCGACAGCACGATCTTCCTGGAAAAAATCGCCGTACTGCCCGATTTGGAGGTTCCCGATTCGACAAACGACCGAAATCTCCCCCTGACAAATCTCGCTCCAACCGTGTGGGGGGGGGGGAAAATATTCTGTGAATCAGATGACAAGCAGCATGTAGTCTTCGAAGCCACGTCGCTCTTCCGGAGTCTCGACGACCTCTCGCCGTTGGGGACCCGGTCGTCCATGGGGCTGAACATCAAGGCCAGCATCAAGTCCGACCGATGCACCTTCGACGCCCTCAAGGCATTCGACGACAACGTCTCGATAAAATCAACCCTTTCCTATTCGGTCACCACCTCGTTCCTCGGGCTGCTCACCGTTCTGCGCGATGCCCCCGTCAACGTGCAGGCGACCCACTCCATCCTGCTGCTTCCCGAGCAGAAGATGAGACCCCGTCTGGCCGACAGCCGCATCGGTACGTTCTTGACCAACCGCCAAAGCCTGAGCGCCGATGCAGACAAAATCGAAACCTATTCGGTGGTCAACCGCTGGCGTCTCGAACCGCGTGATTCCGCGGCATGGCGGCGCGGGGAGCTCTCCGAACCCGTCAAGCCGATCGTCTTTTACCTCGACGATGCTTTTCCGGCTGTATGGAGTGAGGCCGCCCGTCGTGGAATCCTGCGCTGGAACAAGGCTTTCGAGGCCATCGGATTCAAGAATGCGATCCGTGTGGAGATGTTTCCGAAGGACGATCCCGAATTCGATCCCGACAACCTGAAATATTCCTGCGTGCGCTACGTCCCAACGGCCGTCAGCAACGCAATGGGGCCCTCGTGGGTCGACCCCTCGACGGGCGAGATCATCAATGCCTCGGTAATCGTCTATAACGACGTGGCCAAACTGATCAACAGTTGGCGCTTCTGCCAGACCGCTCAGGTCGACGAGCGGGTCCGTGCCGTACGGATGCCCGACGAGGTGATGGAGGAGTCGCTGGAGTATGTCCTTGCCCACGAGGTAGGCCACTGCCTGGGATTCATGCACAACATGGCCGCTTCGGCCGCCTATCCGGTCGATTCGCTCCGCAGCGCCTCGTTTACCCGCCGGTATGGAACGACTCCGTCGATCATGGACTACGCCCGCTTCAACTACGTGGCTCAACCCGGAGACAAGGGCGTGAGTCTGACCCCGCCGGATCTCGGCGTCTACGACTATTATCTGGTCCAGTACGCCTATCGGCCCATTCCCGAAGCCCGGACGATGAAGGAGGAACAGCCCGTGCTGGAGGGTTGGATCGGAGAACATACCGATGATCCGTGCTATCGTTACGGCCGACAGCAGGTTTCGTTCCGCTGCGATCCCACGGCCATCGAAGAGGATCTGGGCGACGACCCCCTCCGGGCCTCCGATTACGGCGTGGACAATCTGAAATACATCCTCGCAAATCTCGATACATGGATCCCCAATGCCGATGATGCCGACTACCAGCATCGGGAGGAACTCTATGTAGCGCTGTTGAAACAGTATGACCGTTATGTGCAGGCCGTCCTGCTCAATGTCGGAGGAATCATGCTTTACGACCGCACGGATCAGCCCCGGGTAGTGGCCGTCGATGCCGAACGTCAGCGGCAAGCGGTTCACTGGGTACTCGACCGGCTGGCCGACAGCGACTGGATCGACCATACGCCGGTCGGGGAGCGACAGTCGCTGCATGTGGACAATCAGTCGGAATTCGTCTCCGAAACCTTCGACGACCTGCTCGACAAACTCAAGGCGGTAGTCCTGGCAGCCCATGTTGCCCAAAGTGAAGCCTATACGCCCGAGGAATTCCTCGGAACGGTTTACGAGCGGGTGTGGAAATCCTCGCGGAACAACAAACCCCTCACGGCTGCCGAGCGCATGATGCAAAGCCGTTTCGTGGAGGCTTGTATCTCGGTCTTCGCACCGAAGAGTTCCTCTTCGTCCGGCAGCAAGTCGCTGACTGCCGCGGAAGCCTATCGCCCCTCCCTCCACCAGTTCGCCCTGCTTGACGAGACGCCTCAGCCCGAAGAGTTGCTGATGCAGGCCGTCGACACCTACGGTTGGGACGCTGTCGAGCAGCGCATGTTCGGAAAGGCCGGATACAACTGGCAGAAACGGGTCAACATCCGGACCATTGACGAGACGCCGGCCCTCTGGTACGAAATGGCCCGGAAGAGCGAAAAACTCCTCGCCCGGAAGACAGCCGTAGCCAATGCGACCGATCGGGCCCATTACAACCTGCTGCTGTACCGCCTGCGAAAAGCGCTTGCCAATGATTAATCGTGCGGAGAGTCCGGCTCTCTGTCCTATTGCATATAGCCTATGAAACGATTTTTACACATCTGTCTTGTCCTGCTGTGTGTGTGGGCAGCACCCTCGGTTCAGGCCCAGAACGACAGGCTGCTCAAAGGCCGGGTTGTCGATGAACAGGGTGTCCCCCTGATCGGTGTCAGCGTCTTCGTCAAGGGAACCTCCCTCGGTACGACGACCGATACCGAAGGTTATTACACCCTCTCGCTGGGAGATCGGACCCATGTGGTCGTCACCTTCTCCTACGTGGGTATGAAAACCCGTAACATGACGGTCGCCGATTCGATGGAGATGCTCAACGTCCGTATGCAGAGCGATACGGACATTGATGCCGTCATCGTGCAGGGGTATGGCCGCGTGCAGAAACGCGAAGATCTGGTCGGCAGCGCTTTTCAGGTCAATGCCAAGGATCTTGAATTCAAGCCTGTGACCCGTCTGGACAACATCCTCGACGGCATGGTGCCCGGTATGGCCATACAGCCCAATAGCGACGGCCCGACTTCGGTCCGCTCGCGTTACGACATCCGCATCCGTGGCGAGGCCTCGCTCAGCGCTTCGAACGAACCGCTGTGGATCGTCGACGGCGTGCCCATCTACACCGGAACCGGCACCAATACCATCCCCGGATTCGACTCGACGGTATCGCCCCTGTCGTTCATCAGCCCCGAGGACGTGGAGTCGATCACCGTGCTGAAGGATGCCTCAGAGGTCTCGATTTACGGAGCCGACGGAGCCAACGGTGTAATCCTTGTAACCACGAAGAGCGGCAAACTCAACAGTGGTCCCACGACCGTCAAGGCCACGCTCCGATATGGGGTATCGGCCATCGACCAGAGCACGCGCTTCAAAACGCTCAACGCTGCGCAGTACATGGCCTATGCACGTGAGGCATGGACCAACGGAGGAAACGATCCAGAACTGTTCCCTTATCAGGACAATGAAATGAACAGCTACTCGACGACCGACACCGACTGGACCGACCTCTATTTCGGTCTGGGACAGAACTTCCTGGCCAGTGTTTCGCTCTCCGGCGGAAACGAATATTCGGCCAACTACCTCTCGGCTTCCTACTACCGCGAGCAGTCCACCGTCAAGGGGAATACCCAACAGCGCGTCACGGCCCGCTTGAACAACGTCTACAAACTGGGGCGTCGTTTTACGGTCCGGCCGCAACTCTCCGCATCGTACAACATCAACGACATCTTCTCGCCGTCGCACGAATACTACGAGATCCTCCCCATCTTCTCGCTCTATGACAACGACGGCTATACCTACCGCCTCTACAACCGGTACGTCTCGGGTCGCAACCAGCAGACCGGCGAACTGATCTGGGACGAATCGAAGTTCTGGGACAACTCCATTGCCGAACGCGAACTGAACGACCATACACAGAAGACCTTCTCAACGGACGGAAACATCTCGCTGCAATACGAGATTCTTGAGGGGCTGACCGCCACGGCACAGTTCGGCGTCTCCTACCAGCACGGTTACGAGACGGAATACGAATCGCGCCAAACCCTCGGCGGCATGGTGGACGGCGTACCAAAGGGCTATTCGAAACGCAATTCGGCCAACTTCCTCTCCTGGTCGAACATCGAACGGCTGAACTTTAACCGCACGTTCGGCAAACATGCTGTCTCGGCACTGGTCGGCATCGAACTCTCCAGCAAGGGTTACAATACCCTCTCGGCCTACGCTTCGGGATTTGTCAACGACCATATCCAGGAGATCGGTTATGCCGAGGAGGCGACCCGCAAGGGGTACAGCAGTACGAAAACCACCCGCAAACTCTCGTTTTTGGGTCAGGCCGGATATACCTATGACTCGCGTTACAGCGTGCAGTTCAGTATGCGCCGCGAGGGTAACTCCTCGTTCGGCAAATATGCCCGCTGGGAGAACTACTTCTCGATCGGCGGTGCCTGGAACATCCACCATGAGGAGTTTTTCCGCTCGCAGATCATCAATCTGCTGAAGCTGAAGGCGTCATTCGGTACGAGCGGGAACTCGCGGGTCGACAGTGCTCAGATGCGCGGTCTGGGCATCTTCTCCTACGGCGATTCCTACTCCTACAACGGAGAGATCGGCGGCGTGGTGTCTACGCCGGCCAACCCCGGGATCAGCTGGGAGACCACCTACATGACCAACGTCGGATTGGATATCCGGCTCTGGGACCGGCTCTCGATTGCCGCGGAATTCTACTACAACTACACGACCAATCTGTTAAGCAAGATCTACACTTCGCGCGTCATCGGCGACGAACGAATCTATGCCAATATTGGAGAGGTCTCCAACCGCGGATACGAGTTCACGATCAACTCGACGAACATTGCCCACCGCAATTTCCGGTGGACGACCGATCTGAACCTCTCGCACAACCGTAACCGGGTCGAAAAACTCGCCAACGGAACCAGTATCAGCTACGGGACCACGATTACGGCCGAAGGGCACGACATCAACTCGTTCAATCTGGTACGCTGGGCCGGTGTCGATCCGTCGACCGGTGCCCCGATGTGGTACGACAAAAACGGCAACCTGACCTATACCTACTCGTCGAACGACCGCGTGATCGACAAGACGTCGTCGCCCACCGTATTCGGCGGCATGACCAATACATTCCGGCTGTACAACTTCTCGCTGAGTTTCCTGATCAACTACTCGATCGGCGGCTACGCACTCTGTACGCTGGGAACGAACGGCGTGACGGACGGTTACGACATCATCGACCAGAATGTCTCGATCAACTCGCTCGACCACTGGAAACAGCCGGGCGACGTTTCGGCCAATCCGCGGATCTCGACCGTCTCGTCGAAGTCGGGCATGTCCTCCACGCGGTTCCTCTACAACAAGACCAATATCCGGCTGCAGAACCTCTCGCTCACCTATGAGTTGCCGAAGCGCATCAGCCGCAAGATGAGCATGTCCTCCATGCGCGTCTCGTTCATCGCCGACAACCTCTACCTGTGGACTCCCGACCAGAAGCGGAACCAGAACTCCTACAAAACCATGATGTACGGTTATCCGCTGCAGCGGACCTTCTCGTTGAGTCTTGATATGACCTTCTAAAAACAGCGAACCATGAAAAGAATATTATTCAGCCTGAGTGCCTTGCTGGTGTCGCTCTCCACGTTGAGCGGCTGCTCCTTCCTGGAGGTCGAGGAGCTGGGCAAAAGCGATACGGATACCTTCTTCACCGAACTGTCCGGACTGCGGACCGCGCGGATCGGCCTCTACAGCGTGACGTACGATTTCTACGACCAGTACCTCTGCAAATATGCCGAGGTAGCCGGCGACAATCTGCAGTCTGTGGTGGTCGGCAGCGGCAGCGAGATGTACGACGTCTACAACTTCACCTCGACACCCGATCTGGAGACTACCTCCGTCGGCTATATCTGGAAACGGGGCTACACCATCATCACCAATGCCAATACGATCCTCTATTATACGGACGATCTGAAAACAGCCTATCCGAACGATGTGGACGAAATCCGGCATATCGAGGCCGAAGCCTACTTCCTGCGTGCTCTGGCCCATTTCGATCTGGTGCGCTGCTATGCCCAGCCCTACGGCTATACGGAGGATGCCTCGCATCTCGGCATCCCGATTGCCGACCACCTGCTCGGCACCGACGAACTGATCGCACGCAGCAGTGTCAAAAAAGTCTACGAACAGATCGTCAAGGATCTAAATACGGCGCATGACATACTCGGCGATGCCGCTCCGTCGGATGCCCATTACGTTTCAGGCATGGCCTGCAACGCCCTGTTGGCCCGGGTTTACCTCTACATGGGGAACTACATCCTGGCCGAAGAGTATGCCGACAAGGTCATCCCGCAGTTGACGCTGACCCCCAACGGCAGTTATGCGGCCATGTTCACCGGCGAGAAGACCGGCGAAGAGGCCATCTTCCGTCTGACTGGTTACTATGCCGGCCATTCACTCAAGACGTTCTACAACTACGAATCGGCGGCCTATGTGCCGACGAGCGATTTCGAGAGCCTCTTCGAATCGTCGGATGTCCGGCTGCAGTTGATTCAGGCTCCGGACCAGAGCCGGGCCTGCATGAAGTATTACGATCTCTCGTCGTCGGTTCCCGACGAACAGTTCTACAACATCACCGTGCTGCGTGGTTCGGAGATGTATCTGATCCGCGCCGAGGCACGGTGCAATAAGGCCACGCCCGATCTGGATGGTGCCGCCGATGATCTGCGGAAGATTCGGGCCCGCGCGCGGAACGTACCCGAAAGTTCGATCGTGATTCTGAACGCCAATGCCGACGAACTGATGAAGGAGATCAAGCTGGAACGTCGCAAGGAGCTCTTCGCCGAAGGGCACCGCTTCTTCGACCTGGCCCGCTGGGGCGACGACATCGTCCGCCCCGACGATACGAACTCCGCCATGAAACATCTCAAATATCCCGACTATCGTTATGCCCTGCCGATCTCGCGGGTCGAAATGGATGCCAACAGCGCCATGGTGCAGAACGAGGGTTATTAAAATTTACGACTATGAAAAAGGCACTTTTCCTGTTGGGCGCCTCCCTGTTTCTGGCTGCGGGAAGCTCCTCCTGCTCAAAGAACGACCCGGTCATCTTCGACGATGCCTTCGTCTATCTGGCCGATGCCAACGGCGCTTCGGCCTCGGCGGTCGACTGGGACAGTCAAAACTATCTGGCCACCTATTATGTCTATCTGGTCTCTCCGGCGATCTCCGAAGACGTGCAGGTGACCTACGATCTGGTCGTCGGCAGCGGACTGGCCGAGGGCGTGGACTTCAAAACCGTGCCATCGACCGCCAGTCCGATTACCTTCACAAAGGGAATCTATACGATGCCAATCCGCATCGAATGGCTCAAGCACGAACTCGATGCGACAAAGGACAATACCGTGCGGATTGTGTTGCGTTCGTGCAGCGATCCGTCAGTCCAAATCGGGAAACCCGGTCCTGACCGGCTCGGCGCCGAATACACGATTACGAAACGATAACCTTTCATTTTTACACAACTAAATTCCAATGCTTATGAAACGAATGTTATTTGCCTGGATCGCCATTGCAACATGCATGACGATCGGTTGGAGCTGCTCCAACAGCGATACGGACGACGGAGGGGACGGAGGTTCGGGAAACGGTGCCCAACTGCTGACATACGGCTTTTATGCCGAGGATAATGCAGCACTGACTCAGGATTATATAGCCACGGTAGCCAGCGAAATGATCATCCGGATTCCGGAGGGGGTCGACAAGACTGCGTTGATTGCCCGCTTCACCACGACGGAGGGTGCCGAAGTCCTCGTGGGTTCAACCCCGCAGGTCAGCGGCGTGACGCCCAACGACTTCACCTATCCCGTGGATTACATCGTCAGGGATGAAGGCGGTTCCAACAGCTACACGGTCCGCGTAGGCAAAATTCTCGAAAAAGAGTGGAGAGAGGTTCTCGTCTACAACGACAACGGGCTGGAGAACGATTCCTTCGCCATGTGCATCTCCCCGAAGGACAACACGCCGTACTTCTTCCTCACGCGCGTGAATGCCGACGAAGTGGAGGCCGGTGTGGTTGCTTCGTTCAACGGTACGACCATGACCGCCGGCTCGGAGTTCACCTACAACTCGGAGAACACGCTGATCGACGCCTCGAACATCGACATTACGGCCGATGCCGACGGTAAGATCTATGCCGTTTACTACAACAGTGCCAAACTTTCGGACGGCTCAACCTACGACCGGAAGTATTACGTCTATACGGGAAGCGGCTCTACATGGACGCAGGTAGGTTCGAAGTTCGGAACGACGGGATATGACAGCACCATCGGGATCGATCCGGCCACGAAGAATCCCATTGTTGCTTTCCGTTCCAATGCCGCTGCCGGTTCGGTCGCTCGCCGTGATCTGGATGTCAACTATTTCAGCGGTCAGAGCTGGAACGAGAACAACGTGATCTCCGATATTCAGGGCAAAACCATTTATGGCTACCACCTGCGCGTCTTCAACAATACGCTCTATCTGTGCGGTCTGGTTCAGAATGCTCCGGGATCGTACTTCGTCTTCAAGTACAACAGCGGCAGCTGGCAGCCCGTGGTCAATGCTCTTCCGGCCGGCATGTCGCAGACCAACATGGTAGGCGCTTCGTTTGCCGTGGCTTCGGATGGTACGGCCTATATCTGTGCCGGTGGTGACGAGGATAGCAACGGTACATGGTACATCACCGTCTACAAGTGCGCTCCGGGCGAGTCGACCTGGACCCGCGTCGCTACTCCGATTCTGGACAAAGCCAGCGGCGATATGTCTACTTCGTCGAAGTTTATAATTGATCTCTACAACGATCAGCCGGTGGTTCTCTACAAGAACCTCGATACCAACATTCCGCAGGTTGTAATGCTGAACGCCGAGACCAAACAGTGGGAGGATCCCGTGGCGCTCGGTACCGTTGAAGCGGGCAGCTATTTCGCGCTCGAATTCGATGCCAACGGCGTGGGCTATGCAGCCTTCCTGGACAAGGGCGAACTCAACTCGCTCCACATCTACAAGTTCGACACCGAACCCGACGATCTGCCGGAATAACCTCCGTCGGATTGAAAACCGATCAGCCCGGAACCGGATTCCCGGTCCCGGGCTTTTTTGAATAAACGGATCACTATGAAGCGTTTTTTATTTTTACTGCTGGTTGGCGCGGGTTGGACGCTCCTGCCGGGGCGGGCTGCCGAAATCTCGGGGCGGATCTTCCGCGATGCAAATGGAAACGGGCGGTTCGATCGAGGTGAGCGAGTTTTGCGCGATGTTGGAGTCACGGATGGAGACACGATTGTCTGGAGCGACCGGAGCGGACGCTATCGGCTTTCGGCGGAACCGGGAAGGGTGCTCTTCCCGATTCTCCCGGACGGCTATGCCGCTGCAGCAGGCGGTTTGCAGAACCGGGGTGGATATTTCGTCGGCGAGGATGCTTCGACAGTCGATTTCGGGCTTTGCCCGGTGAAAGCCTCCTCCGACTTCCGGATGGCGGTCCTCGGCGACATACAGGTCGATACGCCTGAACAGCTGGAGCTGGCCCGGCAAACGGTGATCAGCGAAGTCGCGGTCCGTGACGACCTGGCGGAGGTGATTCACATGGGCGATCTGGTCAACGACGATCCTTCGCTGCTGGAGGCGGCTGCCGGGGCGTTGGGATTGTTGCCGCAACCGGTCTGGACCGTGATCGGCAACCACGATCTCGACGTGAAGGTCAAACCCCGGACGGGCACGGAGTTCCGCAAACGGATCGGCTGCGATGTGACGGCCTTCTTTCGCGGAAACTGCTGCTTCGTGTTACTCAACAATGTGGAGGCGGTCTCCGACGGAGTACCCGAAGCCCAACTCCGCTTTTTGCGGCAACTGGTCGGCAAGGTTCCGAAAAAGACCCTCTTCGTATTGTGCCAGCACGTCCCCATGGCCCGGATGAAGAACCGGGAGGCGGTCTTCTCCCTGCTGAGTGAGTATCGGGTGTTGATCCTGTCGGCCCATGCACACACGGTCTTTCGTCAGGAGTGGAGCGACCGGATCTCGGAAGTCTCGGTCGGGGCCTGCTGCGGCTCATGGTGGACCGGCGAATGCGATCCGTGGGGGATTCCCGTGGCACTGCAGCAGTGCGGAACGCCCCGGGGCTATTTTCTCTTCGATTTCCGGAACGGGGAGTACGTTTTCCGTTTCAAGGGAGTCGGGTTGGATGCCGGGCTGCAGGCCGATCTGTGGGTCGCAGGCGTCGATTCGACGGACCGGAAAATCGATCCGCTGAACGAAGAGCCGACCGGTCGGCTCCTGCTGAATGTCTACGGGGGAGGTGAGGCCACCTCCGTGGAGTACAGCACCGACAGGGTGCAATGGCAGGCAATGGAACGGGCAGAACGGGTAGCCCCGACCGTGCTGCGGGTTATCTACATGAATTACAACGGAGGTTATCCCACCGGTTTTTCGCGTAGAACTCCGCTCCGGAGGAGGGCGGCATCTCCCCATCTGTGGGAGGCGCAACTGCCGGATTCGTTGCTGTCGGGCGATCGGTGGCTCTATTTTCGGGTTTCCGACACGCGGGGGCTTGAACCGTTCGAATTCCGGAGGGCCGTCGGCTCCTGTCCGGGATGGAGAAAGGACGCCGACCGATAAGGAGTCTGGAGCCGGAATACGGTCAGTCCCGGGATATACCCATGCGAAAAAGCAATCGAACAGATCGACATGGCCGACCTTTATCTGCCATCAACTCCTATTCGAACAGCCCGACCCGCTTCGTATCGTAAGCCTCACTCTCGATCGCCTGCGGCTGCCGGAACTTGCCGAACTGCCAATAAACGGAGAACGAAAACATACGCCCCAATACCTGCCGGTAACCCGTTTGCGTGAAGGTCTCGGCACCGATCACCTCCCGGACCTGTCGGCTGCGGTGCAACAGATCGGTGATGGAGATGCTGACTCCCAGATGCGGTTTCTTGAAATAACGCGACAGCAGCAGCTCCATGTCCGGATACATCGTGAAGTCGCGGCTCTGGGCCGACATCGTATAGGGACGGACCCGGCATCCCCAGTAAATGCTGGTTCCCCACAACGACAACGTGGCGCTCGCATGGCTCATGAAGCTGTTGACCGTGTTGGAGGGAGCCGAAGCAAATTCGTAGGTGGTACTCATGTAACTGCCTCCGAGACTCAGCCGCAGAATGCGGGCCGGCTGCAGACGTAGCAGAAGGTTGACTCCGTGCTGGCTGTTGCGACCGATATTTTCGTAGGTCGTCGTCGAGATATTGTTGTCATCAACAGTGGTGATGCGTTCGATGGCATTGTTGGTGAAGGCATATCCGTAGGAAAGCAGAATACTTTTGAACCACTTGGATGAAAACTCGCGCGAAACGGATCCTCCGAAACTGTGGGTATATTCGCCCTTCAGATGCGGATTTCCCGTACGGAGATTCTCCGGATCCGTGATGTCCACATAGGGATTGAGCTGCGAAACATTGGGCCGGTGAACACTGCCCTGATACGAAGCGCCGAGGCTGAACCGTTTGAGCCGCAGGGAGACGTTGGCGACCGGAAGGATGTTGAACTCGCGGTAGTCGAGTTTGCTGCCGCCCGTACTGAGGAAGATCCCCTTGTTGCTGACGTTTTCACCTTGCAACGAGAGCCCGTAGCTCACCTTTTTCTTGAAAAGCGATCCAAAAAAATGCACCCGGGCATAGGCTACCTGCTGCCGGTAGTTCAGTCCGTCGAAACGCTCCTCTTCGGAATAGAACGTATCCGTGACGGGATCGTACAACTGGTAGTCGGTGGCATTGTCGTACAGGCGGTTGATATATCCGGCATACGTATACAAGGCCCATTTGCGTTGGGCATTCGGATCGGCCAGCAGCATTCGGAAATCCACGTTGTGTTCGCGCGAACCGTTGGTCGCTACGACCAACCGGTTTTCATCCGCGACGTCAGTTTGCGTGTAGAGCATCGACTGGTTGCTGTTGGTGCGCGAGTCGGTGTAAGTGTACTTCAGGTTGTAGTTGTTCCGCTTGACCCGGCCCTTTCCCCACTTCTGGCTCACCGTGAACCCGGCATTGAACCGCATGGGCGAATCCTCGTGTCCGCGCGTCGTATTGCTCGTGGCGCGGATCTCGCTGCCTGCGGCATTCAAGGTCTGCGAATAGGCGTCGCTGTAGGTGTCCGACGTGCTTTTGCGGGTGGAGAGCGCCAGGTTCAGATCCACTTTCTCGTTGAAAAGCGACCGGAACAGATTCATTCCCAAACTGTGGTTCATGGAGTTGCTCCACGAAGTCTGCGTATTGTTCTGCGTCTTGTACGCACTCTCCGGATCGAGCATCTCGCGCAACGTGCGGTTGCTCAGTTTCGGAGCGTCGGTGTAGCCGAACTGGTAGTTGACACCGATTCCGGTCCAGGGCGTGTTGGCCACCGCATTGATGTCGGCCGCGTATTCGCCCCGGGTTGAGGCATTGGCATTGATCTGTCCGGCAAAACCGTAGGGCAGCGGAGCCGCCAGTTTGATGAGCAGGATCGGTTCCGTGTTGTTGTACTCGGGCGATCCGGGTAGTACGAGTTCGATTTTCGACATGTAACTCGCCTGGATGAAATTCATCGGATACTGGCGGCTAACGTTGATCATGCCGTTTTCCTGATCGTCAACGTAAATTTTGGTAACAGGCGTATTCTCGTATTGCAGTTTTCCGTTGGTGGGATTCATCTCCAGTTCGGGAACCTTGCTCATGATCTCCATCATCCGCATCCGTTTGGCATCGGGATCCGAGGCCACGTCGTAGACCAGCCGGTCCGCTTCACGCCGCACAAGCTGCCGGGCCTTGACCTCGACACTTTGCACCTCGACACCGGCTTTCAGGGCGATCTTTCCGAGATCCTGCCCGCTGTTGTCGAAGGTTATTCTTTTCGAGAGGCTTTGATAGCCGACGAAGGTGAACCACAACTGATAATCGCCCTTGCGAGGCAGACCGATCGAAAAACGGCCGTCGGGATAGGTGATTGCCGTAGCAGCCTGCTGTTTTTCGTCATTCAGCGCGACCACGGTGGCATAGGCCAGCGCCTTATCGTTGGCCGCATCGACCAACCGTCCGACGATATTGCGTTTCTCTTGGGCAGTCACTGCGCCGACCGACAATACCCCCAGAAAAAAGCAGAACCGAAGTATGGTTATTCGAGAAAGAGTCTTCATGATGAAGTCAGGAAAGAGTGTCATAAAGTTAAAAAAAAACTGGGAATCAAAAAAATCCGGGCGACTTTTTGACTGTCACCCGTTCCCGGTTTGCGAAGTATGGAGTGTGTGATGGAGATCCGCGAAGAGTTGTCATTCAGATTTTACACACGAATTGAAGGTTCATCTTCAACCACAAGAGAAGTGCGGACAGAATGCGGACACAGAGGACAAAACAAAGATCCCAAATAGCTAATCCATAGCTATTTGGGATCTTTCCTGGTACCCGGAGCCGGGGTCGAACCGGCACGACATTGCTGTCATTGGTGTTTGAGACCAACGCGTCTACCGATTCCGCCATCCGGGCTGATTTTCCGCATTCAGGCATTGATCCTTCCGGTTTCATGGCCTTTCAAAACCTCTCCGCTTCAGAACTTCTCCTTCAAAGCTTCTCCGCATCAAAGTCTCTCCACTTCAAAACCTATCTGCCTCAGAGCCTCTCCGCATCAAAGTCTCTCCACTTCAAAACCTATCTGCCTCAGAGCCTCTCCGCTTCAGAACCTCTTCCTGGTCTCCAAAGCACCCCCACCGGATCGTATCCACGCCCCTCGCGGCGAATCGGGTGGACAAAGATATAGGGAAAAATCCACGTTTGCAAACATTTTTCCCGAATTATTTTCAAAAGACACCGGCAGAATACCCTCCAACCGGTCCCCAACCAATCACTTCACGCCCCCGAAATAGTCCTGCACCTTGCGCGCCTTCGCCGGACCAATCAGCGCCGACAACTCCTCCCAGTTCGCCGCCCGGACCTTCTCTACCGTCCGGAAATGACGCAACAGCGTCTCAATCGTCTTCGCTCCGATTCCGTCAATCCCTTCCAGTTCACTGTGGATGAAAGCCTTGCTCCGTTTCTGGCGGTGGAACGATATGGCAAAGCGGTGCACCTCCTCCTGAACACTCGTCAGAAAGTGGAACACCGGAGAGGTGGGCCGGACCCCCACCAGCAGCGGTGGATAACCGCAATAGAGTTCCGACGTGCGGTGGCGGTCGTCCTTGGCCAGCCCGGCAATCGGAATGTCGAGACCCAGAGCCTCCAGCACCTCGTGGATCACCCCCATTTGTCCCTTGCCACCGTCGGCTATGACCAGATCGGGCAGTTCCGAACCCTCGGCCTGCAGCCGGCTGTATCGGCGGTAGACCACCTCACGCATCGAAGCATAGTCGTCCGGACCCTCCACCGTCTTGATGTTGAAGTGCCGGTACTCCTTGCGTGCAGGCTTCCCGTCGCGGAAAACCACGCACGACGCTACCGGATGCGCCCCCTGCAGGTTCGAATTGTCGAAGCACTCGATGTGCCGCGGAGGACGGTCGAGCCGCAACTCCTTCTGCAAGGCGTTCATCAACCGTTCGGTATGGCGTTCCGGATTCCGGATTTCGAGGTTCTTCAACTGCTCGGCCCGGTAGATCCGGGCACTCTTGCGCGAAAACTCCAGCAGATCGAGTTTCTCGCCCCGCTTGGGCACCGTGAAGGTCACGCCGTCGAACAGCAGCGTCGTCGACGGCAGAAACGGTACGATCACCTCCCGGGCCAGTTCGCCCCCCGCCACGTTCTCGACCATGTACTGGATTGCCAGCGTCAGCATGTCGCGCTCATCGTCCTCGATACCCGTCGAGAGTTTCACGGTCTGCACCCCCACCACCGAACCGTGGCGGATCCGCACGAAGTTGCACCACGCCACATCGTCGTCAGGCAGCAGCGAGAAGACATCCACGTCGACGATCCGCGCACTCACGATCACCGATTTCCCGGCATAGTGGTCCAGCGCATCGAGCCGCTGCTTGTAGCGCTGTGCCACCTCGAAGCGCAACTCCCCGGCCGCCCGCGACATCTCCCCTTCGAGGTACTGACGCGCCGGACGCAGGTCCCCCTTGAGCACCGAAACCACCATTCCGACCAGCGTCGAATACTCCTCCTCGCTCTGCGCGCCGATGCAGGGGCCCTTGCAATTGCCCAGGTGGTACTGCAGGCAGACCGTATAGCGGCCCCGGGCGATCTGTTCCGGCGAGAGGTTGAGCTTGCACGTCCGCAGCGGGATCACCTCCCGGATGAACTCCAGCACGCTGTGCTGCATCATCACCGAACCGTAGGGCCCGAAATACTGCGAACCGTCGCGCAGCAGCTGCCGCGTCGACTGCACCCGCGGGAAGGGCTCCCGCCGCACGACAATCCACGGATAGGTCTTGTCGTCCTTCAACAGGATGTTGTAGCGTGGCTGAAGGCTCTTGATAAGCGAATTCTCCAGCAGCAGGGCGTCCGTTTCGCTCCCCACGACGATATGGCGGATCTCGACGATCTGTTTCACCAGAACCCGGACCTTCGCGCTGTGCTCCTTCGACTGCACGAAGTACGACGAAACCCGCTTGCGAAGGCTCTTGGCCTTGCCGACGTAGATGATCGTCCCCGTGCGGTCCACGAACTGGTAGACCCCCGGAGACAGCGGAAGCAGCGCAACCTGCTCCTTCAACGAATCTTTGACGCCTTCGCCCATACAGAATGCAAATGTAAAAAATATATCACGAAAATGAAACTTGACAAAAACGTCCGATTTATTGATTTATTCGTTCGAATCACTTATCTTTGCAATAGCTTAATTATTCCCATATTCTCACTCGTATGAAAAAATTTTTCTCTCTGATTCTGTTATGCGCCGTCTCGTCGACCGCCTGCGTCGACTTGGAGTACGATCTCTCGAAGATCAGTACCGACGATATCGCAATCGGTGACGAAAGCTCGCAATTCGAAGTCCCGCTCCTGAAGGTTTACATCGGCATGGGCGAACTCACGGATGTCGACGGGGACGCTATCGATGCCGTCTTCGACGAAGCCGACATCTGGCTGCCGAGCCAACTGCCCGACAAGGACGAAAACGGAAATTACTTCGTATCCCTCTCGCGTTTGGCCGATGACAACGAATATGTCGACGGGCTGCTCTCCGGACTCTTCAACCAGCTGCTCTCCGATTCCGAAAGACTCGACCAGATGGCTTCGCTGCTCCAGGAGAAATACTTCGAGGATTTCTCGCCGCTCTTCCCCGGAACCTCCCAGGCGGAATTCAAGGCGGAATTCATCGACCAATACGCCAACAACGAGCAAAAACGCCCACAGCTCAACGGAAAACTCGAAGAGCTGGCTCGCGGCTATCTGGCGAAACTTGACGTCGACCTTCCCCCGATCTCCTACAATGTCGATCGCGTAGAACTCAGCGACGATGTCGTCGACATGCTCATCGAAAACCTCGACGGAAAAGAGGTCGCCGAACCCAAGAATACGCTCCACATGGCCGGAACCATCGACAATCGACTGCCGTTCTCCGCCACCGCAACCCCGCTCTTCATGCCGACCGAAGTCACCTTCACGGCCGAAATCGAAGCTAACAACGATGCGAATGTCCTGCCGGAAACCCGAATCTTCGCCGACGACCTGCAGACAATCGTCCGGGGGCTCACGATCGACATCAACGTACATGTCGACAAATACTATCCCGGAAGAGGTTTTGACCGCGGTACGGACGGCAGTCAGCCCCAGCTTTCGATCATCCTCCACCTCATCAAACGCGGAGCGCTGAAGTTCGACCTCTAAACCGACATTCCCGTCATGAAAAAAACATATCTCCTGCTGGCAGCTCTCCTGCTGGCCTCTGGTCTGGCCGCCCAGAACCCTACGGCCTATTTCATGGAGGGTTCGACCTTCCGTTCGCAGTTCAACCCCGCCTTCGCTCCCCTGAGAGGCTACATCAACCTCCCCGGAATCGGCGGTATGAACGTCAACCTCAGCGGAAACATCGCCCTCGACAATATCTTCTTCGCACGGGACGGGAAACTCGTCACCCTGCTCGACAGCTCCGTAACCCCCGACCAGGCGCTCCGGAACCTCAAGACAAACAACCTCATGGGTCTCGATACCCGCATCAACATCCTCGGATTCGGAAAATTCACCCGCAACCACAAGAATTTCTGGTCCTTCGATGTCAACCTCCGGGCCAACGAGAGCATGAACCTTCCCAAATCGCTCTTCGAATTCCTCAAACGCGGACAGGAGGGTAGCATCAAAAACTTCGGAGCCGCCACCGAAGCCTATCTCGAAGCCGGGTTCAACTACTCGTTCCCGCTGCTTGACGACCGGCTCTACGTAGGTATCCGAGGCAAGTTCCTCGCAGGAATCGCCCGAGCTCAGGTCAACTACGACCAGTTCGACATCACCCTCCAGCAGGACCGCTGGGCCGTGGTCACCAAGGGTACCATCGACATGACCGTCGACGGAGCCTCCGTAGAACCCGATCCCGAAACCGGAATCTTCGAGTTCGGAGACATCGACTACAAACCCCGGAAACCCGCCGGTTACGGATTTGCCGTAGACCTCGGAGCTACCTACGACATCCTGCCCAACCTCCAGGCTTCACTCGCCGTCAACGACCTGGGATTCATCAGCTGGAACAAGAACAGCACCGTCTCGGGCGTCTCGACCCAAACAGCCGAATTTACCGGCGTGGCGGTCTCCGGCGACGGAACAGAATCGGCCCCCGATTTCGATTTCGAAATGATGAAGTTCACCCAGACCGACACCCCAAAATCCGCGAAAATGCTCCGCGCTGCGGTCAATGCCGGCCTCGAATACGAACTCTGGAACCACTGGGTCGGATTCGGACTCCTCTATACGGCCCGCTTCTGGGAGTACAAGACCATGCACAACATCACCGGTTCGGTGAACTTCCACCCCACCCGCTGGGTTACCCTCACGGGAAGCTACTCCGTGCTCAACAACCGCGGCAGCGCCATCGGTCTGGGTCTGAACCTCTGCCCGGGATGGATCAACTTCTTCGTTGCAACCGACCTGCTGCTCACCAAGCACACCCCGCAATGGGTGCCCATCAAGCAGAGTTCGGCCAACCTGACCCTCGGACTGGGAATTCCCCTCGGAAAGCGCAGCCACCGTATCGCCGCCTACATCCGCGAAAACGACCGGAAATAAATTTTCAGGTGGGGGGGGGAAAGGGAGGAGAGAGGAGAGGAGAGGAGAGAAGAGAGTGTGTGTAAGGAAAGAGAGAAGCGTGTAAGGAGATTCCTCACCCCGAATACGCAGAACACGAAGTCGTCAGGACTTCGTGTTCTGCGTATCCATTCCGGACGAAAATAGAGACGAAAAAGACGGGAAACCGGAGTATTTTCGAGAAAATACGACCAAAAAGACCAACTTATTCGACATTTTGGACGCACCCGTACCACTTTCGGGCAAAGCTGTTGCAAGTCCGGAAAGTTTGTTTATCTTTGTGTCGTGCGAGTTCCGGGCGTGTATTGACACACTCCCTCCAGCCATCTCGAAGAAAATTGCGACGGCCCTGAAAATCTGTGTAAAGTTGCGTCACTGAATTTTTTATTGAATTCTTCAAAACGGGCCGTCGCTTTTTTTTGCTCCTTCCTTCACACACAAAAACCATACCGTTCCGAATACCGGGGCCGACCCGGCACGGCCCCATCGGTGCGTCTAAGCCTGCTCAAACTGCTGCGCCAAAGCCGCCTGTGTCGCGGCACGACCCGCCTCGATGAGCTCCGCCGAACGGTAGAACTCGAACATCCCGTAACTGTCGGCAGGCATCTGGACCAGCACGTCGGGACGGTAAAGCCGACACATCAGCTGCGTGATGTGCTGCTGCATGATCTGCGACGAGGCGATCAATACCTTATAGTAATTGAGCGAAGCGTTGGCCCGCGTAGTCGGATCGGCCCCGAACGGCGCACTTACATCCACGGCGACCAACAGGTCGCCCTCCTCGCGCCGGACCCGGTTCAACGGCAGCGGGTTGACCGTCCCGCCATCGATGAGGACCATTCCGTCGCGGTGCACGGGCCGGAAGACCGAAGGGATAGAGATCGACGCCCGGATGGCATCGTAAAGACCCCCGTGGTCGAGCACCACCTCGCGCCCCGTGAGCAGATCCGCAGCCACGGCAGCAAACGGAACCGGCATCTGTTCGATCCGCACGTCGGGAACCAGCTCCTGCATCGCCTTGATGACCCGGTCGCCCTTGACCAACCCCTCGGAACTCAGGGCGAAATCCACCAGCCCGAAGACCTTGTATTTGTCGAGCGTACACATCCACTCCTTGAACGCCGTCAGATGGCCCGAGGCGTACATGCCTCCGACCAATGCCCCCATCGAGGTCCCGGCTACCGCCGCAATTTCGAATCCCCGACGCTCCAACTCCTCGATGGCGCCGATATGCGCCACTCCCCGGGCTCCGCCTCCGGCAAGCACCAGGGCCACTCGTCTCTTTTTCATACGTTCCGTCAATTATTCATTCCGCTGCCGACCGCTCCGGTCTCCGACCGGCCGCGGCATCCGGATCATTCCACAAAAACCAGGCCGTCCATCCGCACATCGTGCGCCTCGACGGGCAGGTCGGCAACCACCTGATGGGCATAGCAGATGCCGATCTTCACGCCCCGGAACCCGGGTTGCGAGAGATAACGGTCGTAATACCCCCGGCCACGGCCGCAACGCGCCCCCTCCCGGGTAAAGGCTACGCCGGGAATCAGCAGCAGATCGATCTCCCCGGGCGGGCAGAGGCGGGCCTCAGGCCCCGGTTCGAGAATCCCGAAGGCGCCACGAACAAGGGTCCGGGGATCGTAGTCGAACAGGCGCATCGCATCGCCCTCGACCCGCGGAACCGCCAGGCGTTTCGAGCCGCTCCACCGCCGCAGACCCTCCGACAGGTCCGGTTCGTCGGGCAACGCGCAGTAAAGACCCACCGTGCGGGCCTGCGCAAAAAACGGAAGAGACTCCACCCGGGCAACAAGCTGCAACGACACCGCAGCCCGCCGTGCGGCCTCCACACCCCGGTTCAGGGAGCGCATCGCTTTCCGAAGCTCATTTTTAGTCATAAAACCCGCTTTCAACCTGTAAATTTCCCGCCTCTTTTATTGTTATTCCGCGAACAATGGCTATCTTTGCGCAAGCATTCCCACCGCGAAGATCCCCCGTTCCGGCCTCCGTTCCGGATTCCGGTCGAAAACGGCGCCATCTTTGCCGGGAAACAGCAGAAACGCACAAATCATTAACAAATATAACAAATTTCAAAAAATTATGAGCTGTTTCCTATCCAATTCCTCGCTCGGCAAGAAGTTAGTTATGAGTGTGACGGGCTGCTTCCTCGTGCTCTTCATCCTCTTCCACATGTCGATGAACGTCACGGCAATCATCTCGCCGGAGGGTTACAACGCAATCTGTGAATTCCTCGGGGCAAACTGGTATGCCCTGGCCGGCACCGTCGTCCTGGCCGCCGGTGTCCTGATTCACTTCCTCTACGCCATCATCCTCACGCTCCGGAACTACAAGGCCCGCGGAACGCAGCGATATGCCGTTACCGTCCAGGAACCCGGCGTGGACTGGGCTTCGAAAAACATGCTCGTCCTGGGTTTCATCGTCCTGGCCGGTCTGCTGCTCCACCTCTTCAACTTCTGGGCGAAAATGCAGCTCGTCGAGATCCTCGGAGGACATGAGTCCATGGTCGGCGGGCAGATGATCGCCGCAACCGACGGTGCCGCACTGATCCGCTACACCTTCTCGCAGTGGTATTACGTGGTCATCTACCTCGTATGGTTCGCCGCCCTCTGGTTCCACCTCACACACGGCGTATGGTCCATGTTCCAGAGCGTGGGTTGGGCCAACGACACCTGGTATCCCCGGCTGAAGTGCATCGCCAACATCGTTGCCACGATCATCTTCCTCGGATTCGCAGCCGTGGTCCTCGTCTACTTCTTCTGCCCCTGCATCGCGGGCGCCTGCTGATCAAATCCTGCACAATTGTAGAACAATAAACACACAAACGATATGGCTTTAAAATTAGATGCTAAAATCCCTGCCGGGCCGCTCGCCGAAAAATGGAGCAACCACAAGGCAGCTATCAAGGTCGTAAGCCCCGCCAACAAGCGCAA